>JAAZXX010000649.1 GCA_014239995.1 Verrucomicrobiia bacterium | reverse complement strand
ATACCATGAAGGATGGCAAAGAGCCGAAACCCCTTCCTTTGGCTTGGATTCAGGGGGTGCAGGAGGTCAAGCCGCTGAAAAGATTTTACAGGGAAGCGGGGTTTGAAATCAGAAGAGCACATCAAAGCCTTGATAGCGGAAGGTATATTGATGAGCGCCTTAAAGAATTAACAGAGAAGTTAAATGACTGGGTCGCGTCAGCCAAAATAGAAGACGTGCTAACAAATGACCCCAATGTCTTTTATGGTGTGCTGCCTTCTGGAGGCGGATTATCCAAGGTGCGGGATTGTGATGAAATAACAAAGCTGCGCGATTCTATCGGTGAGACATTTTCCAGTCAGCTGAGGACTAAAGGAAAGAATCACGCCCTTGTTCAGCGGTTAATCAGGGTAAGCGGGTGGTTTTATACTGCTATTCCCAAAGAGGTGCTCAAATACCTCCAGGAAAGAGTACGGGTTTCATACGAAACAGGGATCCCCTTAGAGAACGCTGAATTGGGCTCGATTGGGCTGGCTGTGGAGGATAATGATACCCTGGGGTATTTTTTTACTATTGCTGAACGTGTGTTAAGCAACCCGGATCACCCTCCTAATGAATGGGCTCGCGCCATTCGGAACATCTGCCGGTTTCGAAATAGTGCATTGAAGGAAATTGAAAGTGGCACGTTAATGTCTTTAACAAAAAATTTGTTCAGAATTATGGATGCGCAGGTGGACGACGGTAACTACCAGCAAAAATTTAGGAATTGCCTTATTGCTATAGCTTTCCTGCTTAAACGACGCAGATATGACAAAAACTTTCTGCCAAGAAGATCTGAACTGGTTGTAGAGATGCTTGATGTACTGAGAACAGTTGATCGCCGGCAAGACCGGTTGCCGGTTAAAATTCAACATTTGCCGGATGTAACAATAAAATTATTAAAGCGGACGGCCTCTCAAGGGGACCTCGAAAAGCTGCTTGGCATGGTGGGCTGACCGACTTGAAAAATTTAATTCACAATATTTTGGCGCAAGCACCCGGCCCCCAAACAGCCCGGGAACTTTTGGATTCCCTAAAGCAGAACGGTCACGTTCTTGAAGAGGCTCAATTGACCGAAAAACTCAGGAAGTTACAGAAGGAAAACAAAGTCAGGTATGACAGCCTTCACAGGCGTTGGAAACTTCTGAAACCACCCGAAAATAATATTTCGGAAGAGGAGGTTTCAGGTGGAGCCGCAAATCAGAACAACCCCTTGGGGGCGACCAATATCCCGGCAGCGACTGGGCTGAATCCCATTACCCCACCCACCCCCAAAAGCCGGTGGCAAGTGTTCCGCCAACTGTGCCGGTATTACACCGATTGCCTTATCCAGGGAGAGGCGCCTGATTTACGCTGCTATCTGGACAACGAAAATGACACCTGGCTCACGGTTTCCAGTGTGCCATGGGGCAGGATACATGAAGGGGGGGATTTCGCCCAAAGCGTGGGATTGAACCAGGCCGCCTTTCAGCGCAACAAGAGCAGACGTGGATCCGATGAGATTGTCTATCTCGGTTACCCATTGATCCGGTTTACCACACAGACTGGAGCAACTTTTGTCGTTCCGATGTTTGTACAACCAATGAAATCCGACTGGAGTGGAGGAGTGCTCCATTTGAAGCCTGATGGCCCGGTTACAGTGAACGGGGCGTGGCTGAGTTATAGGTTTAAAAGGCATTCGGAGCGGGCCGATTTTTTAACGGCAATGGGACTTTTGGAGCCACTGGATGATGATAGTCCGGCGACCCAGACCACTCAGAAGGGATTTGCAGATCTGGCACGCGATGCCGCGACATATTTGCATGAGGAGGGTCGGTTTGCTCAACCCATACAACCCCTTGAATTGGATGGAGTGACTGACTGGCAGGCAGCGACGCCCGGGCTATACAATAGTGCCATTCTAACCCTTGGCCGTCGCCTCAAATACAACGCCAGTCTCGTACGAGAACTCCGTTATATCTCGGAGAAAATACCGGACGAGGAACTTGATGGGACGGCTTTGAAAAAACTATTTCCCCACGAGCCTCCCGATAATCCGGAGAGCATTAATGAGGAAGAGGAAGAAGTGACGCCTACCAGTTTTGATAATGAGGGCATCGCCCAGTTGAGACTACTTCATGGCGGTCAACGTGAAGCTGTTATTAACGGTATTACTGAGCCCCTTTCTGTGATTACCGGTCCACCGGGAACAGGCAAATCCGAAGTTGTAGTGGCACTGCTGCTGAACCAGTTGTTACGGGGACGCCCCACATTGTTTGCCAGCAAAAATCACCAGGCAATTGAGGCCATTCTGCCGAGGCTAAACAATCCTGAGAGTGACGGCAGTCTGATTATTCATGCATCCAACAAAGACCAGGCACAGAGTCAAAACTACCTGGACAAACTCAAGGAGTTACTATCCAGACCTTCCCGACAGGATGCTGAGATAGGACGGGGTTATACGACGGATTTGTTGAATTTAGTTATTCAGCAGGGGGCTGAATTGAATGAAATCAAGAACCTCGATAATGCGCGCAGGGATTACGGCCGACTCAGCCATGAGTTTGATGATCAGCAGGCCAAGCTTCCCGATAATCTACGTGATGAGGAAAACATTCTGAAGTGG
>JAAZXX010000648.1 GCA_014239995.1 Verrucomicrobiia bacterium | reverse complement strand
AACGCGGTGGCAGGTGTTTCTATGGCGCCGGGTGCGATCCCATTGACTCGAATTGTCGGGGCCAGTTCGTAGGCAAGCACCCGTGTCATTTGATCCAGACCCGCTTTTGCTGCGGCATAGGCGCTGAGGCCTCCTTGCCCGTGATGGGCGCAAATAGATGCCACAAGGACGAGACTGCCTCCTTTTTGATGGCTCAGCATGCCTTTGAGGATGGCCTGGGTGATGAGTATGGGTGCAAACAGGTTGACGTCCATGCAGTGACGTATTGTCTGTGGTGGTAGAAGGGTCACCAAACCCTCGGTGCCGACCCCGGCATTGGAGACAAAGCCATCGTAAACCTCGGTTAACAGTTCCGCGTTTTCGATGAGTCCATCAACCTGGGTCTGATCCGAGAGATCACAAGGGAAAAACCTGAGCTGTCGCCCATGCGTGTGGGACAGCTCCACCAAATCTGAGGTCATGGCGCGAGCGGTGGTAGTGACGCGGTTTCCTGATTGAAGGAGTGTTCGGCATATTTCCAGTCCAAGCCCCCTTGAGCCTCCTGTCAGAAAGACATGACTATTCTCCAGCTCTTTCATATCCGTTTCGTGTTCGACGGGGCAGTGCGTTTCCCATGCTTGAGTTCGGGTAATGGTCCCCATTGAATCCAGCGCGGCCATGCTGGCTTGGGTAGTCGTCCCCGTAAATACCTGAGAACATGTTCCTCGAGTTCCTGTGTGTGATTGGATCCTGTTACCTCAATGGTCAAGGCGATTACCTGCCCAACAATAGGGTTTGATTTGGATGTGGCGTATGCATATCTGACTTCCGGATGAGACTCTGCAATGGTTTCCACCTGATCCAGAGAAACCATTTCTCCCCCGATCTGTATGAGGCGGTTGCTCCTTCCAAAGACCCTGAAATGCTGGTCCTTGACTTCACAGAGGTCCATGCAGTTGATCCAAGCCGAGTTGCGCTGTATGTGGAGCGTATGATCCACTAACTTCCAGGACGAACAACGTTTCTCCAGTGAGGACAGGGGATACCAACCGTCCCCACGATCTGTCTTGGCGAGAATGCCCGTTTCTGCTTTTGCATAGATTACGGTCAGACGACTGCCAGGGAAGGCTGCAAGGATACGTCTGCCAGTGGTGGTCTTTAAAATCTCTCCCCCAAGGGTGATTTGACGGGGCTGCCATTCACTCGGTATGGATTTCTCCCGGGTTCTGATGAGGAGGTCCATGAAAGTGGGTGTTGCAGCAATGGCCTCCGGTTGCAAGTGGTTTAAACGGAGTTGGTTTGAAGTCCATTCATTGCTGAGATGGATGACGCGTCCTCCAGAACGGGCGGCCTGGCATGCAAGATGTGTTCCGGCAAAAGTCCACGGTGCGTAACATGTGGCCCAGGTCCAGCCCTTGATGCAATCTTGTGAGCTGCAATCCTTTTTCAGATCTTCCTTGTCTCTCCACATAAAGCGCGGACTTCCGGTTGATCCTGAAGAATAAAGACCAACCATCGTCTGCTTTTTTGCCCTGGCCTCGAGTGTGTGCTGCTCATTACGTCGGAGGGAAGGACTCCACGGAGCAGGAGGTTTCCTTCCCAGAAACCAGTGCAGCATGGTTTCGTATTCCCTCTCCAATACGTTTGCCGTAATGGCATTTTGCATATGGTTTTTTCTCAGATCAATACGTTCCTCTCAATGACCTTGCATGACAGAGGATGGTATCCATCTATAGATAATGTCTCACTCACTGCTTCAGTTTGCTGGGCATCGGTGTCACACTACGTAATCTCAAGCCATCAGAGTCACTGTTGTTACCAGTCACGTTAAATTGAAAATAGTGTTTCACTGTTTCAAAAGGGGGCAATGTCGAAAAATTCAGGAATGTGTCCAATGATTCAAGGCGATTGCTGCCCATGGTGGATCCAAGCAGGCCCTCGAACAAGGTTTCGGGTTTGGTTCTCAGCCCCTCGTAGTAGACTTGCATCATATTGGCAATGTTTTGGTAGGCAATATATCCGGACTGGAAGCCTCCAGCAGCACCAACTGCTTCAAGGAAGGCTGCATTGCTCTTCAGTGGCTTACCCTGGCGAATGACTGTGCGCAGGTAGGACTCAATGATGGAGACATTTGTGGAGACAGCCACATACATCCCGCCAGCGACAAAATGTAGTCCCATTTCATCGTTTTCAGCATCACCATTGTCGCTCATGGGTGCTCCAGTTGGTAATTTAATGGAATAGAGTGTGCGTCCAAGAAACGAGCGCTCCTTGAGCACACTGTTGCCACCTGGTAAAAGTCCGCTTGCGGCGATGAAGGCCTGAACCAGCAGTTCGGGGTTTGGACTTCCAAGCAAGAAGATTTGTGGAGGATTCATGAGGTCCATCGGGGTGAGGGAATGGCTTGGCCATTGAGCTGTCATGAAATCATCCCCCAGATTCTCGATGAAATTTTGACGGAAGTCGAAATTGGGATCCCGATCCTTTCCAAGCAGGCTCATGGTCATTTGAAGCATGCTCTGCAGCTGGGGGGAAAGATCCCTCAACATGTTCTCAAGGTTTTTCCATGACTTGCGTGCGTCAAAACGTATGCGCTGGAAAGCCGTCACGTCATCTGTCACAAACGGAGGGGGAGAGGCGTCCTT
>JAAZXX010000647.1 GCA_014239995.1 Verrucomicrobiia bacterium | reverse complement strand
CAGGAATAGTTTCGGATATTCTTAATGGTTTTCTAAGTCATCCATTGCATTCTTCCACACTTCGTGCATTTCTACCTTATCAGTTACAGGCATCAGCGCTTGTCCTTCAGCACTGTTTATAACAACCAAGCCAGCTTGCCTGAATGATTCAATCGGTTCACCATCCTGAATCATCACCCGAACAAACAAGGTCCCGTCGCAACAAAACCCGCATGCCTGGCATAATCGTTGTTCCGAGACAGGGTCCATGTGGTGTAAAAGTAGCAGTTACCGATGCGCATGACAACCAAGGCAAGCAGGATCCCAAAGCCTTACAGCTTGAAACCGCATCATTTCCAGGTTGCTAGAAACTCCACTAAATCCCTCAGTTCAAAAGGCGTAAGCAAGGCCCCCATCGGTGGCATGGAGGAAACCTGGACTACAAGCTGTTGTGCGATATCTGGACGCGCAAATTCAAACCGCTGCCCCGAGAGATCAATGAGGACAAGTCCCTCTTCATCGTCGGTGAGTAGCCTGCCTGAGTGCTTTTCGCCGTTACTCAAGGTCAAGGTGGTGAGTGCGTAACCCTCGGCCAATTGCGCAGAGGGTTGAACCAGGGACTCAAGAAGATATGCCCGTGTCTGCATTCCCCCAATTCCCCTGAGTTCAGGGCCCACCTGGTGCCTTGCTCCTCCGGCTTCATGACACCGCACACATTGCCCTGCCAGGTGACTGTAAAAAACCTTGCGACCACGCTCGGCATCCCCCCCCACAAGAGCCGCTGCATGGTAATGCAGCTCCAGCGGACTACCGAGCCCACGACGGTATGTCCCCATGCCCTTCGACAGGGCAGACCCTCCATGATTCGAAGCCGCCTGGACCACGTCCAGGCGAAGGCGTGGATTGATCGATCCTTCATTGACCTTCATTAAGTATGTTTTCAGGACAGAAGCGCTGGGGTCCGTCCGGATGGTTCCTAACAACTGGAGTCCAAGTTGTTGTTCAGGAATGGTGAGTGATGGTCCCTGGTTGCTGAAGAAACTCCCAAAACCATTTTGGTCGTGCACCGCAAAGGCGCGCATCGCCTGGGAACGGAGGGATGATTGATTGACCTGTAATGCTCCAGGGATCAAATCAGCCAGACCGGAGTATTCGGATTGTGTCAGTGCGGACAAGGCCCGTACTCGTGTCGCGGTATCTACCTTGGTGTCCATCACCCAATCTGCCAGCGTGGCATCATTGACCTCGATATCATAGACCTCTGCAAGGCGCACCAGTTCCATCCTGAAATCTGCAGTCGACGAGTCCAAAACCTTCTGAAATCCAGCATCAAGGATTGTTGATCCCAAATCCTTGATGCGACCCGACTGGACTCGAACCCTTCCAACGACACGATCCAGGAAGGGGTCCGCATCCCACGTTGCCAAGGATTCCAAGGCCTCGAGACGCATGGCATCAGGAGCCTTTCCGTTTTCAGCATAGGCCATCAGGCGTTGCGCATGCTCGAGCTGGCCGAGACGCATATTGGCACTAATGACACGACGGATAAGGGCTTCGTCATTTTGCATCTTGGTCGGAATGGCATCTAGAACTCGCGCCAGTTCAGGCAATGCTTCTATGATGGAAAAATCGTCATGAATGGCCCTTGCAGCCTCATTGACCACCAAGCGTTCGGCATCCTTTAAAAACACGCGCACTTCAGGCGCTTTCAATCGACGCAGCGCCACCACTGCAGCCAGACGCACGTGCATTGATGGGTTGGATGCACATGCCCACAGGGCCGAGACATCCTTCATGCCTGACCAAGCCATGATACCCGCATGCCTGATGTAGGGATCGATTCCCCTATTTTTTTTCAACATGCGCGTGACACCCTGAAATCCAGAGCGATCACCCAATTTGCCCAGAGCAATACCAGCCATGAATTGGACCCTGGGATTTGCGTCATTCAAAAGCGAAATCAAGTGATTCGAAAGCGGCATGGCCCGCAAATCCCCGACAAGTTTAACCGCTTGGGCTCTGATTTCGGGATTCGGGTCAGCAAGAGGCAAACGCTTCAAAAAACGCGCTGCAACCTGCTCTTCAAACTGTCCCAATCCCCAAAGTGCATGCACGCGTGCCAGCAAGGGCTGCGCTGTATCATCAATGAGATCGATCAATGATGTCATGTCTCCTCGCCGCACCATTTCAAACTGGGATTTAAGGCGGATGCGCTGATCGACATGCCCCAGCCATTTCACGAGATTGGATTTCGATTGCCCCGTGAAAGGAGTGGCGATAAGTCGCTGCACTTCCTCACGCAGTAATGAACGTGAGGCACTTGGATCATCTACCTTGAAAATAGCACCCTTATCATTTGGCATCCACATTCCGTCCCAATCTGCAATATAAGCCGCCCCATCCGGCCCAAAATTAATGGCACTGGCCATGAGTCCCTGGTGAAAAACATGTTCGTCAACCATTTCAAAATACGCGCCCTTGGGTCGAACACGGAAGGCGGTGATCTTCTTCACTGGAAACTGGGCAAGAAAGAAAAAACCCCTGTATTGCTCGTTGAGTGCTGCTCCCGGATTGTATTTAAACCCGGAGGGTCCCACGGAGTAATTTGACATCGGAGGGGTGATATAGGCAGCTTGACCCTCATGA
>JAAZXX010000646.1 GCA_014239995.1 Verrucomicrobiia bacterium | reverse complement strand
GTCACCTAATAGCAAGTTAAGGAAAGCACTCCTTTTTCAAACTCAAGATACTTGGCAAACCCTCCCCCGTTCGGATGCTGAACTTCGGTCACCTGCAAGATCCATCCCCCTTACAATCATAACGACAGCGCAGGGATAATGAACACAATATAGGAGTCCTAGGGATCAAGCTCATCGTTCTCACTCACGGACACCCCATAAGCATCAACCCTTAGAAAGCCTCTTTCATCGGCGCTCTCAAGCGAAAAAATCGCCGAACCCGAGGCGTCGAAAGGCAAGAATCCAAAGCGCTCCCAGTGCTGTAAATCTCTTGACCAGGAGAAGGGATAGCTCACGTTGGCCGTTCCTGACGCCTTGAACCACATGAGACCATTCCGGTATTCACTGAGGAGGAGGCTCGGCATCAGGGTGTTTGGAGGTGCCTCCCATCGCTTGTAGGCCTGGGAGGTTTTGCCGCTGGCATTTATAAAATCGAAAGTAACTGAGCCCGCATCTGGGTCCAACGACCAATCCACCCGGTGTGACTGGCCGTTGAGCTGATAGGTCAGGGAAAAGACATGACTGCCGTGACGTGCAAAGGCCGTGACCCTCTGAAAGCGTTATCGTTCCTTCCTGGAATCTCCATGCCATTGTTTGTCTTGTTGATCCCTGGGAGCAATGCAAAAACGACCAGGCAGCAGGGAGTTGGCGCCCTTGAGACAAAGGCTGGAAGGCCTGCATCACCTGCCTCGGATTACGCCGAAAAACAAGCATACCCATCCTAAAACCCTGGACACACCTTGATGGGATCATTGGTAAATGATGCTATCGTGGGTCAAGCATTCTGTCTTGTTGAATGAGCGTTTCGCTAAAGAAAGAGATGATCCAATCGGCATGTGGGTTTGATGACAAGCGCGGCCACATGGCATGCGCACCGTAGTGACCCTCCATCTTCGTGCTTGAAGCGGACGCAGTTTACTTCTATCAAACTCATCTGGCTACCGTGGCCAAGCCAGCGAAGGAATGCCTCTCATAACCCAGATCAATTTCACAGGGAACTGGTATTCACCCATTTCATTCAAGGGAACCGGGAGAGGAGCATTCGTCTTAATAGAAATTTGGCATCAACGCACCAGGGACAAAAATCATGCATACAACAAGGATACCATTTTCACCGGAAGGAGTCTCCAGGAGCCTTTACGGGATACTCGCACTTCTAACACTCACCGTGATCACCGCATGGACAGCCATTGCCGCAGCTCCGGATGCGCCCTTGATATACCGACATTTCAACGTCAAGGAGGCAAATGGTCGCGTCGTCAGCATGACTCCCATTGCTGTTGAGCACCCACCCCGCTGGGCAAGCGATGTCCTGCAAACCTCATTCGACTGGAAGCGTGAAACACAACTTGAGCCCTTCTTTGCGACCCCCATTCCATTCGTGCTCGAGCCTGCCGACAAAGGGGAACCTTTCAGCGCACACAATCATCAACCCTCCATCACCTGGCTGCCCAACGGCGACTTGATGGCCATCTGGTATTCCACTGGAACAGAACAAGGAACGGAACTCACCGTCCTGGCCAGCCGCCTGAGGGCAAACAGTGATGGCTGGGACCCCTCGAGCGAGTTCTTCAAGGCGCCAAACCGGAACATGCATGGCTCCAGTATTTTTCATGATGGAAATGGAACACTTCACCACTTCAACGGCATGGCACCCGGAGGAGGCAGAGGGTGGGCAAAACTCGCTCTCCTGCTCCGCTCCAGCAAGGACAATGGAGTCACCTGGACTACTCCATGGGCCATCGACGCAAGACTGACAGGCCGCCACCAAGTCATTTCTGGCACGCTCATGACACGCAGCGGAATCCTGATCCAAAATTGTGATGCTGTCCCCGGAGGCAACGGAGGCACCGCGCTGCACCTCAGTCATGATGGAGGCAGGACATGGCAGGATCCTGGAGAAGGCAAACCAAAACCGTCATTTGTGCAGAACGGAAAGGGCGCAGGAACCATTGCCGGCATCCATGCCAAGGTAGTCGAGTTGCCTGACGGCCGACTGCTTGCCCTTGGCAGAGGAGATAGCATCCAAGGGCGTATGCCCATGAGCCTTTCTGAGGACATGGGGCGTAACTGGACCTATCGTGCAAGCCCCTTTCCACCCATCGGGGGTGGACAACGATTGGTCCTGAAACGTCTTGAAGGAGGGCCGCTTCTGTTTGTGTCCTTCACCTCAGGTCAACGCCGGAAACCGGAAGCCAACGGCATGCCGTTCACAGATCAAGAGGGAAACACCTTCATCGGCCATGGCTTGTATGCAGCTGTTTCCCTGGATGACGGCGCTACCTGGCCCGTCAGGAAGTTATTGACCCCGGGCAAAGGAGAGTGGAACGGCGGGGCCTGGACACAGGCATTCACTGCGACACCAACCCGCGGTGAACATGCCGGATACCTTGCGGCCACCGAAACGCCAGATGGAGTGATCCACCTGATCAGCAGCCGTCTGCACTATCGTTTCAACCTGGCCTGGCTTATGCACGGAAGCTCAAAGGATGGAGAATAAAGAGGCTCTACATATCTTCAAGACAGGGGAGCAGCTTCAAAAAGTCGGAACCTTGAAACGACACTGACGGGGTTGGATGCATGAAAATCAAAC
>JAAZXX010000645.1:2393-2637 GCA_014239995.1 Verrucomicrobiia bacterium | reverse complement strand
GTTGTTTGGACGCCGTAATTACGTGCCGGCAAATGTCCCCGAATTACTTCGAGCTCTCAAGCTTGAAGCGAATCAACAGCAGGCTCTGCAGAAGGCCTTGCATCTGTTGCAACGTTCCGGCCAGATCGCCAGGATCAAGGGCAACCGTTATATCCTGCCTGTGGAGGCGGACTTGATTCCGGGGCGTATCCAGATCACGCGCAATGGCCGTGGTTTTCTCAAGCCAGTGGATTCCAAAATGAAG
>JAAZXX010000645.1:0-2383 GCA_014239995.1 Verrucomicrobiia bacterium | reverse complement strand
TTCCATTCCCTCCAATGGCACTGGTACCGCGATGCATGAAGACCTTGTTCTGGTGCGTCGTGATGTTCGGATACGTCGAGGCAAAGTCTCCGATGACAGCCCGGATACCGGTACCGTTGTACGTGTGTTGGAACGTCGTCGCCATCAGATCGTTGGAACCTTTAGACGCGGTAAACAATTTCTTTATGTCATTCCCGATGATCCACGGATGTCACAGGATATCTACGTTCCTGCGCCCAGGGACATGGGGCGACCCACAAGGGATGGAGATAAGGTCGTCGTGGAGATCCGGGAATGGGAGTCACGCCACACCAATCCGGAAGGCAAGATCACGGAGGTCCTTGGACCTCCAACCGCCGAAGGGGTGGACATGCTCTCGGTCCTGCGTCAATACGATCTTCCCTTGAAGTTCCCGCGCAGGGTACTGCAGGAAGCCCGTGGGTTTGGTAAGGAAGTTGGGGATGATGAAATTCAAGGTCGGGTCGATTGTCGAAAGCACTCGGTAGTTACCATTGACCCCGATGATGCACGTGATTTTGATGATGCCTTCTCCCTTAAACGAAGCCCCATGGGATGGAAATTGTGGGTACATATTGCCGATGTATCGCACTATGTGAAGCCCGGTTCCCTGCTCGATATCGAGGCGCGTAAACGTGGTAATTCAACCTACCTTGTTGACCGTGTCATTCCCATGTTGCCCGAGGCCCTGAGCAATGAACTCTGTTCCCTGAAACCAGGGGTCGATCGCTTGACCAAATGCGTGGAGTTTCAACTCAGCGATGATGGGAAAGTGTTGCGCAGTAAATGTTATGCTGCCGTGATTCATTCGAAAAAACGCTACACCTACGAGGAAGCACTTGCCATTCTGGAAGGTTCTCCACGGGAGGGAATGGAGCGGATGCTGCATGATGCCAGTAAACTGGCTCAGAAAATTCGACGACGGCGATTCAAGGCAGGTTCCCTTGAACTGGACTTTCCAGAAACAAAAATACGCCTTGATGAGCAGGGGCGCGTCCGTGCCATTGAGCGTAGCGAAACCGATGCTTCTCATCAGTTGATTGAGGAGTTCATGTTGCTGACCAATGAAGCTGTCGCAGCGCGCATGATCAAGCTCCGTCGTAAAACCATTCATCGTATCCATGAAAAACCCGATCCAGTGCGTTTGAGAGAATATCGCGAGGAAGTCCTTGCGCATGGTATTGCCTGCGGCAACCTTGAGAAGCCGGTAGAGGTTCAGAAATTGCTCAAACGGTTGGGAACGCTCGCCATTGGACCTGCCCTTAAAATTGGTTTCCTGAAATCACTCATGCGCGCCTGCTATGCGGTGGAGCCTCTGGGGCACTACGGATTGGCCAAGGCCATGTACGCGCACTTCACTTCGCCTATCCGGCGTTACGCGGACCTGATTCTGCACCGCACCTTATTCGAGAAGGAGCGTGGTGCTCTCAGTGCGCTTCAGCAAATTGCGGAACATGTTTCCCTCACGGAACGCAATTCGGCGGATGCCGAGAGGGACAGTAAACACGTCAAACTCTATGCCTTTTTGGGTTCACAGCTCAAATCCGGCAAGCCGCATACCTATCAAGCCATGGTGACGGACATCAGAAATTTTGGGTTTTTCGTGGATGTGCCTGATCTGGGTTTAAGTGGATTAGTGCCCCTCTCCATTATGGATGATGATTTCTATGAGCTTGATAGCAGTCGCGCCCAGATTACGGGACGTCGTACGCGTCGTGTCATTCGCCTGGGTGATCGGCTTGAGGTCAAGGTTGCCAAGGTGGATGCATTTAAGAAGCAGGTGGATTTTTGTGTGCTTCCTTTACCCGGCAAGAACCGTGGTAAGCGAGATGCCTCGAGAAAGAAAAGATCAGGGACTTCAAAGCGTGTTGCTCCTCGAGGTAGGCGAAGGAAGTCGGTGGGGTGATTTTTTTCATTGTCGGGACCTTGGGTCGGGTGCTTTTCACTATGCCTGGCATGAGGGATGGTTTTGCCCGGTTTCCAGCCGTTTATTCGAGCCCCGCATTTCCATGCTTTCAATCGATTTCGGTAGATGGGCAACGCGTCATGACCTCATACGTTTCCATTCCGGTGCGGAAGCAACTTGCAGGGCTGGAATCATCTTGTTAATGATCAAGGGTTCCAAAGCAAAGAGGCAAACCCATGGCGCAGGCATTGATTTGACCGGAATGAGGCCAAGCCATGCGTTTGGAAAAAGAGATAAGGTTTCTGTATGCTAAAGTAGTCTCCTCCATCATGAAAAATGTAACTCGGATCCGGTTGTCAACGCTCCCACTCCTGACCTTTACCCTCCTTCTTGTTGGGAGCTTGTCTCAGCGTGCAAGGGGGGAACTTGCAGAGCGACCGCCGAATATCGTGATTGTCA
>JAAZXX010000644.1 GCA_014239995.1 Verrucomicrobiia bacterium | reverse complement strand
ATCAGATTGTCGCCTGATCCTGTCTCCATGGACAATGGTATGGAAGGGGCCGTGGCGTATGCCTCCATCAGGGAAACTCCGGGATCTGATGCCGTCCGTATAGAGTTGCTTGTATCACGTGATTTCACGCAAAAACTGGAGAGCACCCTTCGCTCGATTCACCGTAATGCCACAGGAGTGGGGTTTCTTATCATCTTGTTTACCCTCATCGTGGTCACCGAAATGCGGCGTCGAAAGAAAGCGGAATTACACTTGAAGGACCGAAATCAGCAATTGGACGAGGCCAACCAGCGCAAGGACAGACTACTGGCCATTATTTCGCACGACCTGCGTGCCCCCCTTTCCGGGGTCAGCAATCTGAGCGGCTTGTTGATGAAGCAACCCGAATCCTTTACCCACAGTGAAATCCGTAAATTTGCAGGAGATATTCAATCGACCAGCAAACACCTGACCGAGTTGCTGGATAACCTGCTGAACTGGGCACGCCTGCAGACCGGTCAACTTCCCTATTTTCCGGGGCGCATCGACATGGAGAGAGTGGCACATCAGATCAAGACCCTCTTCATATCAACCGCCAAGGAGCGCAACGTGGCGCTGGTTGTCGAGATTGCATCATCCACCGAAATGGTCAATGATGTTGAAATGTTGCGCGTCATCCTTCGAAACCTTTTTTCAAATGCCATCCGTCACACGGCATCCGGAGGCACGGTGAAAATGAGGCAGAAAATGATCGGTAAAAACATCATGATCGAGGTTCAGGATAACGGTGAAGGCATGACCCAGGCACAGAGTGATCAACTCTTCAAACTGCCGGAAAAAGCTCACGACCCAACGGAGGCTGGCAAGAAAGGCGCTGGATTTGGACTGGTATTGTCAAAAAAACTGGCCCACCGCATGGGGGGTGATCTGACTGTAGAAACCACCCCGGGCGAAGGCACCACTTTTCGGGTCGAACTACCAACATGCTGGCTGCCTGAGAATTTAGGATCTGAAAGATGAACCGGTGGAAAGCGAAGCTGTCCACAATCCATTCACCGTCATTAACCATCAGGATCAAAACTATCGGACTCCATGGAGCACCATCCTGGTCGAGGACCAGGCTCTGCTTCGTAACATCCTTTCCAAAACCATTCAACTGGACCCGCAATTTGACTGGAAAGGAGATGCACCAGACGGAATTACTGGCCTGAAGCTATGTAAAGAAATGCATCCTCACCTTCTTGTCACCGATCTGCATCTGCCCGGCATGGACGGTATCGAGCTCTCACGCGAGGCCCTCAAGGCTCACCCCGGCATTCGCATTCTGGTTCTGACCAACCTGAAGGATCCTTACACCTTGCATCAACTTCAGGAGATAGGCATTCATGGTTATGTTGAAAAAGATCAACCTCTCGAGATATTCGAAGAGGCCATGGTAGAGGTAGCCTCAGGAAAAACCTACTTCACTGCCTTGCTGCACCGGCATCTATCCGAATTGGAGGAAGGGGAACGATCCTTTGTCAAGTTCCTCAGTGTCAAGGAACAGAGAATTGTAGCCCTCGTTGGCGAAGGTATGACCAGCAAACAAATTGCTGAAAAACTCAAGCTCAGCCCTCGCTCCGTGGAAACCTATCGTTATCGAATCATGCACCGCCTAGATTTTCAAAGCACCTCCGAACTGGTCGACTACGCCAGACAGCAAGGATTGACGGGAGACCGTTTTGAATAGGAAAACCTGGAAATACATGCTTGTGTGGTCACTGATTTAAGCGATGATTTGAATAATGAAGCACAAGTCAAAAGACGTCCGGGGTGCACTTGGACTTAGAATTCCCACCCTGTGCATCGTTTGGCTGCTCCTACACGCATCAGCGGCTCAAACCGCCTCATTGATTGTTCCCGCCCAAACAGCTTACCTGCAACCCGATCAGGGAGGAGCCCGCATTTCAGCTCAGGAGGGCATCTTGAACTGGATGGATCCAGAAACCGAAATAAGCTGGTTTGGTAAAACACAGCATCCTGGAAAACTCCATGTCGGTGTGCGCATGCGCTGGAAAGAGGACGGCAAGGCCACCTTCGAGATCAAAGTGGGTAATCTTCAGAAAGTGAGTACGGAGAATGCCAGAAAAGGAGAAGAAAAAGTAATTCCATTTGGATCCCTGGAAATACCCCAGGCAGGATACCATTCATTCAATCTTCGAAAGATCATCATGCCAGGTAATGATGCCCCTGCCGTGGATGTGTTGAGTCTGGAAATGGACGGGAAGGCAGCAAACGGAGCCCACTTCAACCTCAAACCCAGGCGCAATGCCGCCTCCGTCCACCTGGTATATCCAGTGAAGAAAAACGCGAAAGTTGCTGCGTTTTATTGTGAAATGACGGCCACAGAGGATCCTGTGTATTCCTATTACATGGCATGCGGGTGGCACCGTGGGTATTTCGGAATGCAGGTCAACAGTTCCCAGGAGCGCCGTATTATTTTCAGCGTCTGGGACAAGGGAGGTGAACCCCTGGATCCTGAGAAGGTCAGAGGAGAGGACAGGGTTCAACTGGTAAAGAAAGGTGATGCAAGTACTAAATTATTTACCTGAACATATGCCAGCTGATAAACCACGTTACTTGATGGGTGTCGGTACACCTTCAGACCTGGTTGAAGGG
>JAAZXX010000643.1 GCA_014239995.1 Verrucomicrobiia bacterium | reverse complement strand
ATACCTGCTGGCGCGCGCCTCGGATACCATTGCCGATACCGAGTTGCTTCCTGCGGATCAGCGCTTATCGCTTCTGGATGCCTTCAATGAAGCAGTGCAGTCCGAAGCTGCCCCCCCTTCCATGCACGCGCTGGTCCAGAAGCAATCCGACGATGCGGAGGCTGAGTTGCTGCGTGTCTGCCATGAAGCCATCCAGCTCCTGCGTGCCATATCCGAGGAGGACCGTCAGCTCATTCGCGAGGTCCTGGACATCATTATCAGTGGTCAGGTGCTCGACCTTCAACGATTCCATGCGGCTCGGTCCGAAAAGATCACCAGTCTCGAGGATCCGCAGGCGCTCAAGGACTATACCTATCGCGTCGCTGGATCCGTGGGTGCTTTCTGGACACGCATGTGTTTGACGCACCTGCAAGGCACGCCAAGTCTTGATCATGCCGAATTGGAGCGTCTGGGGGTGCGCTATGGCCAGGGGCTTCAGTTGGTCAATATCCTCAGGGATTTTCAGAAGGATCTGTCCATGGGACGGTGTTACCTGCCCAAGTCGCTCTGGGAATCCACAGCATGGCGGCCAGGGGGAAAGCATGGCGGGGATGAGGCATTTGTGACACTCTGGCAGGATCACGTGAAGGAGGCATTGGCCTGCCTGACGGATGGCTGGCAGTACGTTCATGCCCTTCCCACGTCCTGGATCCGTGTTCGACTGGCATGTGCGTGGCCGATTCTCCTGGGGGTCCGTACATTGCGGCACTTGGCTTATCCACCCGTTCCTGGTTCTATGCCATGCAAGGTTCCCCGCACGGAGGTTTATGAGATCATGCTGCGGACCATGATCACTTCGCCTCTGCCGGAGGTCTGGGATAGCCTGTTTGATCGATGGATCTCCCAGTGTGAAGCAGCATTTTCAGAGCGCGAATAGGGTTTGGGGTTCAGGACTGTGCTGGTGCGCGCGGGGGTGGCGTGGAAAAGCTTCACACCTTATTGCCGGCCTCTGCCGGCGCGCCGGCGTGCATCGGCCTCCGCCTGCAAACGGTCCACGTAGGCACTGACCAATGCGGGTTGCCCGCGAGCTTCAAAGGCCTCAAGGGCGTGGTCCTTTGAGCCTTGCATGAACCTCAACATGGCGGCCCGGTGGGTTTCAATTTCAGTCTGGTATGCCGGGTCGTGAATCAGGTTGTGCCGTGCGTCCGGATCCACCTCGTAGTCATAGAATTCCTCGGGAACTCCATGTTCGAATAAGTCCAATCGATCCGCAATGGTCTTGTTCGTTTTGGCCAGTTGCTGCATGGCGCGGAAGGTGATGGTTCCGCGGGTTGCCGTTTTGAACACGCGTTTTCCATCGGACCATGGATTGAATATATAGCCATACTTCTTGGACTGTACGCTGCGCATGGGACTGCGATTACGCCCTGAATTTTCGTTGTGAAATTTATAGACAAAATTTCGATCTGTCTGTGTTCCCCCCCGCAGGGTCGGCATGAACGAACGTCCGTCAAATCCCTGGGGATGTTGGATGCCGGCAATGTCAAGCAGGGTGGGCAACAGGTCCACTCCTGAAATCATATGGCTGCGATCAACGCTTCCCGCCTTCGTGACCCCGGGCCAGCAGACAATCCATGGGGTGCGGGTACTGTGGTTCCAGATGGCGGTTTTCGCAAAGGGCAGTGGCATTCCATGATCGGAGAGGAACATGATGACCGTACTTTCCTTTTTGCCCGAGGCCTCCAGAGCCCTGAGGATGGCGCCCAGGCAGTCGTCTGCACGTCTTACCGATGAGTAATAATGCGCCAATTCCAATCGAACATCCGGATGATCGAAAAGGAAACCCGGGATAGGGACCTCGTCAGGTGTGAAAACCCGCGACGGTACGTGCGGGTCCTCTACTTTTTTGCCTCTGCCGTTCATCCCGTAGAAGGGTTTGTGGGGATCGGAAATATTGATGCTCAGACAAAAAGGTTTACCCGCCTTGGCAGCCATCTCAATCCCGCGTTGGGTAGAGCGATAATAGGAGGAAGCATCCTTGGTGTGCTCTTTGACACCCTCCACGAGGGTCAGGTCCGAGTCCCATCCATAGGGTTGATACGGTGTTGAATGTGCGACCTTTCCCCTGATGGCCACGAAGTATCCCCCCTGCTGCATCAAGTCCACCAAATGGGGATACGTGGTTTGTTTCACCTGATAAAAACCCTCAACCCCTGTGTTGTGTGAATAACGGCCCGAGAAAAGCACGTTGCGACATGGAAAACAACTACCCGTTTGTACGTGGGCATGATGATATCTCAATCCCTGGCTGGCCAGCTGGTCAATATGGGGTGTTGTCCCGGGTAGTTTGCATCCGAAAGCCCCCACGGAATCACAACTCATGTCGTCAACGGTGACGATCAGGATGTTCGGTTTTATTTCATTGTCGGAGGCGCTGATCGACAGTTCGATGGCCAGGCAAAGGATCAGTGAAAACAGTTTTGAGTTCATCAGGAAGGTTGGGAAAGTTGGTTTATGCCGCCATCTTGAGTGGATGAGAAAAAAAAGTCACTCCAAAAGGAAGTATCTCAAGAGAACCACGGAAGCGGCTTGAAATGAACCTGCTGTGGTCGACGGGATCTGTATGAAGTGCCCGGCGGAAATCGAGGGGATAAGTCAATGAG
>JAAZXX010000642.1 GCA_014239995.1 Verrucomicrobiia bacterium | reverse complement strand
TCTTCTCTCCTCGTCGACATCGCAGCTCGGCCACAGCTGCCTGCAATGCGTAGCCCTCGGCGACGCCCATTAGCGTGCCCTCGGCAAACATCATGCCAGGCTGACCTGCGTCGTAGTCCGCGAGCTGGCGGGTGGCAAGCGCCGAAATCCCTGCCTTGATGACATTGGCTTGATGCATCAGCTCATCACCTCCCTGGCTTGAAAAGTGTGAAGGATGTCATCCTTCAATCTCATGATCTGCTGCTGAACAAGGCCGATATCGCGCTGCGTTCGGCTGAGCATGATGGCACCCTCGATCACGCTGACGATGTATCGGGCGATTTCCCACGCATCCACCTTATCTGTCAGACCGCGATGGACCACCGTCTCGGCCAGGGGTAGTTGAAATTCTGCTGCCATTTCGTCAAAGCACTCACCCAGGCGCCTGCGAAATTCGGGATGCGTGTCGCTCAGGGTCGTGCTGAGATTGCCTATCAGGCAGCCGCCCTTTCGGTTGCGCCGTCGAACGATCATTTCACGCGCCGCGTCCAGTCGCCGGAAAACCAGCTCAAGGGGATCGCCGTCATCAGGCTCCGGTAGGTCTTTTTCAATCTGGTCCAAGGTTCGAGAGCGCTCTTTCATGTGATGGTCGATTACAGCAAAAGCCAAATCGTCCTTACTTCGAAAATGATGGAAGAAAGCGCCGCTCGTCACCTCGGCGGCCTGGATCAGGGCATCTACCTTGGTGTCATGAAAGCCCTTCAATGCAAACAGTCGAGCCGCCTCCCTCAAAATGCGGTTGCGTGTCTCCATTGCTCTCGATTGTTTTAGATCTCTCATCTGATATGAAAAAAAACCGACTACATGGTATGTTTTAATATTTCCCCAGTTCCGCGTCAAGGGCGTGTGGGAAATTTTGATAAACTTGAATCCAACCAGTGACGACTACATATATGCTGGATGATTCCCGTTCAGGTATTTCAACCTGAAGAAATGTCCTGCCACAATGCACCTCCCACCATGGGGGTGTCTTCCTTCAACCGTTCCGGTCTACAGGGTCCATCCCTGCCGATATGGACGCTGAACATACTGATTGGCTGCTTCGTTGTTGGTAACCCGCATCCTGGGGCCATCCCACTGGAGGGGCCCTTCGGTGCGAATGGCCAAATTACCCAGTAGAACAAGCTCGGTCAGGGGACCGGAATAATCGAAATGGGAACAGGCCCTTGCTCCCCCCTTACATGCATCCAACCAATTCTTTTCGTGTGAACCCTTGATACGTGGAAGTGTCTTGTCTGGTTGTTGGAAACCGCGCATCCGCGATAGTGGAATCAAGCTTGGCATGCCGCCATGGGATTGATGCATGATCTTTCCTCTATCCCCAACATAAAGCACTCCATCGACCGGCCATTCCTCTTCCGGTTCAAGTTCATCGGGGCGTGGTGGTTTGATGCCGCCATCGTACCATACCATTTTTACGGGCGGGAGCTTTCCTCGAGCCGGGAAGTGGTAGGTCACCAAGGAAGCGAGGGGGGCTGTTTCAGGATGAACATGCGTGCTGGTGGCTTCAACGCTTTCTGGATAGCCCAGTTTGAGGGCCCAATAGGGGTGATCGATAATATGACAGCCCATGTCTCCCAGGGCGCCAGTGCCGAAGTCCCACCAACCCCGCCAATTGAAAGGGACGTAATCTGGATTGTAATCACGATATGGCGCAGGGCCCAGCCAAAGATCCCAATCCAGTGTCTTGGGAACGGGTTGCCTGGGTTGAGGTCGTTGCGCCACGCCCTGGGGCCAATATAATTTCCTTTCAAATCGGGTGCCGCGAAGGGGTCGATCACTCCAGCAATGGAGCTCCCGAACCTCCCCGATCACCCCAGCTCGAATCCATTCCACAGTGAGCCTTGCTCCCTCAGAAGAATGCCCTTGATTGCCCATCTGCGTGGCGACTCCATATTGACGTGCGGCTTCACTCAATTGACGAGCCTCCCAGATACTGTGCGTCAGGGGTTTCTGGGTGTAGACGTGTTTGCCACGGCGCATGGCTTCCATTGTGGCGACCGCGTGCGTGTGGTCGGGAGTGGCGATAATCACCGCATCGATCTCTTTGTCCATCTTGTCGAACATCACGCGGAAATCCCTAAACCTCTTTGCTTTGGGATGCTTCTGAAAGGTTGGTCCACCCCGCTCGAGGTCCACGTCACACAGGGCCACGATGTTCTCGGTGGAACACTTTCTGATGTTCCCTGCTCCCATGCCTCCCACGCCAATCGCGGCCACGTTGAGCTTGTTGTTAGGCGAGACAGCGTGCAGGCCGGATACGGCGCAACTGGAAAGTGCGGTCGCCATCCCGGCCT
This sequence comes from Verrucomicrobiia bacterium, assembly GCA_014239995.1. Classification (GTDB taxonomy): domain Bacteria; phylum Verrucomicrobiota; class Verrucomicrobiia; order Limisphaerales; family AAA164-E04; genus AAA164-E04. Next base: position 310 of record JAAZXX010000642.1, on the reverse strand, counting down.
GGTTAATGAATCGACGTCGATTCATGGTGGGTTGAACTCGAGGATTCGTATTCATGTTGATATTGCTTTGCCGAGGGAATCGAGTCCCCCACATGAGTAAGTCATGCGTTATCAGAATATTCAAAATATTTCAAAGAGAATCCTTCCCTGGGATTTTCTTTGAGTCCTCTGATGAATTGAACGAAAGTGTCTCATACCGATTGAATCCAAGGTCCGGATTTGGACCATTTCAAACGGGTCCTGGCATCAAGTTTTCGGCTCCTCCTTGATTGGCCTCACAATATCAAGAGAGCGTCAGGACGTCAGGATA
>JAAZXX010000641.1:2407-2652 GCA_014239995.1 Verrucomicrobiia bacterium | reverse complement strand
AATCGCCAAGGCCCTTTCGGTTCAGTCCCGTGTGTTGATCATGGATGAACCTACTTCCAGTTTGAGCCAGCATGAGACAGAACAACTTTTCAAGGTCATCAGGGACCTTGCTTCCAAAGGGGTGGCTATTGTCTATATCTCGCATCGACTTGGTGAAGTGCGTGCGCTGGCAGATCGGGTGACCGTGCTGAGGGATGGTGAGAATGCCGGTAACATGGATCGAGAGGATATTACCCACGAGCACA
>JAAZXX010000641.1:0-2397 GCA_014239995.1 Verrucomicrobiia bacterium | reverse complement strand
AAACTCATGGTCGGTCGGGATATTTCCCAGTACTATGCGCTCGAGCCCCGCAAAAATGGAAAAGTGGTTTTAAAGGTCGAACGGTTACGTACGCCTCAGCACCCTGAGCACGCCTTGAGTTTTGAGGTGAAGTCGGGCGAGATTGTTGGGGTCGCTGGCCTTGTCGGGGCAGGCCGTACCGAAATGCTGCAGACTCTCTTTGGTGTGACTCCTTCGTTGGGTGGGGAGATGGAAGTCAGCGGACAGGCTGTTCGAGTGACCTCTCCGCGTCAGGCCATTTATCATGGCTTGGCCCTTGTGCCTGAGGATCGCAAGCAGCAGGGATTGATCCTGGAAATGGCCGTGCGTGAAAACCTGAGTCTGGCCAGCCTCAAACGAGACCAGAACGTGGGTTTTTTGAACCGAGACAGGGAAGAGGAGATCAGTCATGCCATGGTGGATGACATGAAGATCAAGACGCCTTCCGATTTGCAGGAGGTACAATATCTCTCCGGTGGTAATCAACAGAAGGTGGTGCTGGGTAAATGGCTGGCCATGCAGCCGGGGGTCCTCCTTCTGGATGAACCGACGCGGGGTATTGACGTGGGGGCCAAGCAGGATATCTACAAGCTGATGGAAAAACTGGCCGAAGCGGGTGTTGCGATTTTGTTTGTATCCAGTGAAATGGAGGAGATCATTGGAATGTCCGACAGGGCCATTGTCATGCATGAAGGCATGCTGGCCGGAGAACTCATGCGGGAACAACTGACCGAGGAGTCCATCATGCAACTTGCAACCGGTTCCCTGGATTCATAATCCTTCAACATTCGACTTGCTTTGACCCAATGAAAAAGATTTTTGGCATATCCGGTATCTTTCTGGTGGTATTCATCCTGACCGCACTGATGAGTGAGAGTTTCCTGACTCCCTATAATCTGGAGCGTTTGATTTTACGCACCTCTTTGTTTGGCATTATCAGCATCGGGGTTGCTTTTGTCATCATCACCAGTGGCATCGACCTTTCCATCGGTTCCGTCATATGCCTGATTGGCTGTGGACTTCCCTGGTTACTTACCAAGATGTCCTTTTCCCTGCCTGTGACCATCTTGACGGTCCTTGGATGTTCCCTCCTGATTGGGTGGATGCACGGCTTGCTGATCACCAAGTTGAAATTGCAGCCTTTTGTAGTGACCCTGTGTGGTCTGCTCATGTATCGGGGAATCACCCGTGGTTTTACGGGTGACCAGACCCAGGGCTTTGGCCAGGTATTTAAGGATCTTCGCTGGTATGGAGAGGGGCGTGTCGCCATTCCTGGAATTTCCATGGAGACCTTCGGGATTCCGGTGCCTTTCTTTATCCTCCTACTGGTGGCGGTGATGGCATCCATTTTTCTCAACCGCACGATTTATGGCCGCTACCTGATGGCTCTTGGGCGCAACGAACAGGCGGCACGCTACAGTGGTATCAACACAGACCGCATGATTATCCTCGCCTATGTCATTTGCGCCACCATGGCGGGCCTTGGTGGGGTGCTTTTTATTCTGGATGTCAACTCGGCCCAACCTGTGGATATGGGAAATTTTTATGAACTGTATGCCATCGCTGCCGCTGTGCTTGGTGGGTGCAGTTTGCGCGGTGGGCAGGGTACCATTCTGGGGGTGGTGATCGGTGCGGGTCTCATGCAGGTGCTCAGGAACATGATTACCCTGGTTGACTGGATTCCAACCCATATCGAGTATGCGGTGATCGGTGCTGTGATCCTTGCAGGTGTGATTGCGGATGAAGTGGTCAAGCGCTTTGCCGCAGCGCGCAGAGCCGCTGCCAGCAAGGCCTAGTCCGCAATTTCAGCGTGGTGCCCTCAGCTGGCCTGAAGTTTGTCATTTTCATGAATTGAACCCTTTCCACGCATATGCGTGTTTCGGAAAGATATTGGGGGGTGGCATGCTGGATTCCATCTCGCTTTGGGAGGTGAAAATTGCTTTATTACCTTCATGCACCCATGTTCTCATTTATTCCTCAGGAAACGCTTTCTCTGGTACGGGGCGTGGAGTTATCTCTTTTCGCTCGTTTTTCACGTCTGCCTTCTTGCCGATCCGGTTCTGTTAGATGATCAATTCAACCTTCCTGACGGATTCCACATCTACAAGGCTGCGGAGCGGGATATGAGTGGTGGTAGCTATGATATTACCTTCGATGGGGATGGGCGCCTGCTGGTTGGGGATGGTAAAAACGTACGTCGGCTGGCTGATACCAATCAAGATCAAACCTATGATGCTTACGAGATCATCGCAAAGGGGCTGGGTGGCAGGGGGCCCCAGGGGCTTGCTGTTTATGGGGATTACCTTTATGCGGTCGGTGGGGATGGAGCGGAATCGCGGAGCCAACAGACGTATGGCACGCAATCTTCGGCGCAGGTTG
>JAAZXX010000640.1 GCA_014239995.1 Verrucomicrobiia bacterium | reverse complement strand
GCCAATGACATAGTTGCGATAATGGTGCGCGTGTGGGTAGGCGTGGTTTTCATCGCTCCCGTTCGAGTCGGCGTAGCGCGCCACATCCAGCCAATGCCGTCCCCACCGTTCCCCGTATGCAGGAAGAGAGAGTAATTTTTCCACAACCCGCTGCCATGCCTGCGGGGATGTGTCCTCAAGAAACGCCCTGACTTCTTTTGGCGTTGGAGGCAGGCCGATCAGGTCGAGATATGCCCGTCTAATCAAGGTCCGTCGACTGGCTCGCCTTGCCGGAGTCAGTTCGACCTGCTCGAGTTTGGCCAGAATAAAGTGGTCCATCGACTGACTTGGCCAGGCGTTATCCCTCACTCTTGGCAGTTGTTGATCGGCCACAGGTTCAAACGCCCAGTGTCGTTGATAGGATGCGCCCTCATCGATCCAGGTTTTGAGTGTTTCGATCTCAACTTCACTCAACTTGGTCCCATTCCCCGGTGGTGGCATACGCTCATCAGGGTTTTTGGATGTGATCCGCTGGATCAGGAGGCTTTCAGTGCTGTTCCCTGGAAGAATCGCTGCAGGTTTGGATTTGCGGGGCGAGATTGCCATATCATAAAGATCCAGGCGCAATCCCGCCTTGCGCTGGTTGGCATCCGGACCGTGGCATTCGAGGCAATGCTTGGAGAGGATGGGACTAATGATTTGGTTGAAATTAACCGGATGCTCTTTTGTTGCATCCGTTGTCGCAAGGCTGTTGAGCGGAAGTGATAGAATTGCGGTAACGAACAACAGCGACAGGATCAAACTGAATGATTTCCGCTTTAAATGGTCGACAGATTCACGCTTATTCTGCTCAATGCGCATCATTTTCTAAGGGAGGCAAATTAAATCCTAGAAATTGAGATTTCAATTGAAAAGATTGATGGCTTCCAAGGGCATCGATGTCTCCAGCGCCTTTTCAGGGAGGGAGCCTTGTTTTTAAGTAGTGGTGGGTGTAGCCCCGTTTCATGTATTCCACATCCCTATTTTTTTGGGTCGAGCTGACATGCCGTATTGTCCCAGCCCATGTTTTGTGTGGCCATCTTCAGTGTGCTGGAATCGAGCCAGCCATGGGTTTCGGCATGGCCGTCTCAAAAACCGAGTGTGCTTTTTTTGTTGTGCCATATGGCAATTCCTAACTCTACTCTGGGTGAGTTCGCTTCAAAGCGAATAGCGCCTTGTTACCGGAGGGGCCTTCCTATGTACCATTCCTCCTTCCAATATACCTTGCCTCTTCTGGCTTGGGATGCATGTCCATCCGCCCACATGATATTTCCGATATCACCGTGCCGGTAGTATTCGTCGAGGCGTTCTTTCCAGGTAGCCCATTGGCCTAGAAAGAGAGGGGTGTCGTCCACCCCATCCAGCATTGACTCCCAGGCATCCTGAAAGACCAGGGTTTCAGAAGGATGCGGATAGCTCGCAATAGGGCGTGCCCTGCTGGGCCATGGATTCTGATTAACAACGCCTTCCCAGACGACGAGTTGCAGCCCAAAAGAGCGCGTGTTGGGCGTTTTACAAAATCCATTGAATCCGTAGGTAATATATTTGAATCCATCTTTAAAAAGTCCATCCTGATGTGGCGGCCTCTTATATTGATCATCAACCGCCTTGGCGGAGGGACACAGGAATACCTTTGGACTCCAGCCCGTATAGGGCACGTAGGCAACCCCCCAGTAGGCTTCGGGATGAGATGGGGGAATCATTTGACTCCTAATTGGGGTCGGATCCGAGAAATCACCCCTGTCACGAATCCAGCGCATCCAGTTGCGCCTTGGATGACCTCTTCCGTCATGGTCATCGGCGTACTGGTACCAGGCCAGTTGAATCTGGCGCATGTTGCTTTTGCATTTGATCTGCTTTGCCTCGGACTTGGCCCGGGCAAGTGCAGGCAACAACAGGGCGGCAAGGATGGCGATGATCGCGATCACAACCAGCAACTCAATCAGGGTAAACCCCGAAGCCGACGGCGGCAGAGCGATGCCGTCTCCGGGGTTATGACTGGACTGGCGTCGCGTCTTCATGGTCTTCCGTTCAAGGTCATACTTGGGGTGGACAAAACCGTACGCGCATGCATCCGGTTGGCCAAGATATAATCATTTCATCCATGGGCAGGCCGGTGGGCTTGCGCTTGATCAAGCGGTTCAATAGTTTTCCGCCGTTATTGTGCCACTCAAACTCATCAGTCTCTTGGGTATTGTCTCGTTCCTTGGCCTGGCCTGGGCGATGTCATCCAACCGCCGGCAGGTGCCGTGGAGGGTGGTGGCTTGGGGGATGGGGTTGCAGTTGATCGTTGGCGTGGTTGTTTTCGGGACCCCGCTTGGCCAGGGGATGTTCGAGGTGGCCAATGTCGCCATTGCCAAGTTGAACGAGTTTGCAGGCGAAGGGGCCGGGCTGGTTTTTGGGGCGCTTGGTGATGGTGGGAAAATGCAGGAGACCTTCGGTGAGGGAGTCATCTTTGCCATTGCAATTCCGGCCACGATCATCTTTGTCTCGGCTCTGTCGTCGCTGCTTTACCACTGGCGCATTTTACCGTGGGTGGTGACCGGTATCGCGTGGGTGATGCGCCGCACGATGCGCACCAGTGGCAGCGAGACGCTCGCCACGGCGACCAATGTTTTCATGGGGCAGACCGAGTCGC
>JAAZXX010000063.1 GCA_014239995.1 Verrucomicrobiia bacterium | reverse complement strand
AGGGGCATTTAGATTGAAAACCCCGGAGAGACCGTTGTGCGGTCTCGTCCGGGTGAAATCGTTTCACGACTCAATCTGGAACAACTTTGTCAATTAATCCAGCACTTTGATGCGGATGTTGCGCAAAGCCACGGCACCATGGTCGCCTTGGACAAAAATAGAGCCTGGTTGATCCACATTGGCGTCCAATTCGCTTCCCGTGGCACGATTCACCTCGACTTTGTCATGCACTTTGACGCCATTCAGGGTGACTGTTATTCGATTTCCGTGCATCGTGGCTTCAACCTCCTGCCACTCACCAGCCTTGCGGGAAGCCATTCTGCTGACTGGCTTGACACTGTAGATCGCACCGTTGCCACCTGTCTGGGGCTTTTTGCCATAGTCGTCAAAAATCTGAATTTCGTGACGACCACGCAAATAGAAGCCGCTGTTGCTTCCCTTGGGAATCAGGTATTCAAATCGCACCGTAAAGTTCCAGTATTTTTCTTTGGTAACAATGTCCGTGCCGTGCTCGCCTTTGCCAACTGTGTTTACCATCATGCCATTCTGAACGCTCCAGCTCTTGGGCCCATCACTGCGTCGAAGATGCCATCCATCCAGGTTGACTCCATTGAACAGGGGTTTGTAGCCCTCGGAACGTTCCTCGTCGCTGACTGTGTAACGATTACTCAGGGGCTTACCATCACCCTCGGCAACACCCAGAGTCCAACGAATCCCCCCCAGGATGTGCTGCTGGTAATGGTCGCTGGTCCAGATGTCCTCGCGATGACCCAGGGAAGTGTAAAAAACCCGGCCCTTGCCATACTCACTGCACCAGGCGATGGGATAATCTCCCGGGGCCCACGTGTTGGGATGCCTATCCTGGCTAAGGAGACCATGAACACGATCACGGTGGAAATTCTTGAGGATGTATATTTCATCGAACACCTTGAATTCCTCGCCATAGTGCTGACATGCTGGATGATGACGATCCTCTACACGCGCAATGACTTCAACCTGCGGACCATGCGTTTGAAATTCACCGCCAATCATGCCGACAAACTTGGGAAAACCGTGGAAGGTATCCGAAGCGGAATGCATGCCCACAAAAGCCTTACCGCTTTGCAGCCATTCCATGAAATATTCACGATTTGGAATAGGAAGATCACCCGTGGTGTTGGCAAAGATCACACCATCGTATCGCTTCAAGGATTCTGGATTCATTTTTTCCGCCATTTCCTCGTCGGTGCGGGCATAGTCCACCGCAAATTCCTTGGAATGTTCCGCAAGGGATCCCAGCACAGCCTCTGCAGTGGGGATGGAGGAGTGACGAAAGCCCTTGGTCACCGTAACGACCAGGAGATTCTTGGAAGCCGCCTGCAGGGCGACGCCGGTGTGGCACGCAAACGCCAGCACAAGGATGGCGACCGATCGAGTGGATAATAGGGTGTTCATAGTCTTTTAATCATTGAATGGCCTTGGATCCATGGTAACGAAGACGACCTGACACGGGGTCAGGGTCATACGACGATAGATCTAAGGACACGATCTGGTTTAATCCTTCTTGGAAAAGGGTCAAGGAATCTTTCAGGGCGCCTGAAAGGGAACGGTGTCTGAATTAATCTTATCCTCCTCCTGTTCAGCTTTTTCCGACTTATTTAATGGAGTCCAAAGACGTTGCACAGGAAGCAATCCATTTTCCGAGAGCAACCAGTTGTCCAGGGCACCGAGCGATTGAAAAGGTACCAACAAGTATTTGGGTAGAATGTAAAGAGGCTGGATATCAGGGGTTCCCAGGGCACCATTGACTTTATACTCAAACAACTTGGAAACAGGCCACAAGGCCATGCTGAACACCTTACCCAGCATGGGTGCGTCACGCAGCAACTCCGCCTCCACCCGCGCATCCAAATGGCCGTCAAAATCAACGGACCCACGGTATTTAAGACGGGCAGTACGTTCCCTTATTTCCATGTCAGGGGTCTCGATCAGGCTGTCAGTGATGGTGAAACCCGCATCTCCAAATGCAGCCTGACTATTGCCGAGACCAGGTGAAATGGCATTCATGAGTCGAGAAAAAACCCCAAACAGGGGTGTATCCCAAAGCTGCCCCTCACGTAGACTCACCGTACCATGGCCCTGCCAGCTGCCCCAATCATCGGTTTCAGCGGAGGTCACACGCAGTTGACCACTGAGAAAGCCCTCGGACTCCTTCGTCTCCACAACCATATCCCTCAGAAAAGGGCCAAGCCTCACATTTTCCAGGTCTGCATCCAGCGCAAAAGACGCCCCTCCCTCCTCGAGAAGCAGAAGGCGCATTTCACCCTGCAGATCCCCACCGTAAAACGATGCCCCAAGATTTTTAAGGGTAAAACTTTCCCGGTCCCAGAGAATCTGCGATTCAATCGATGGGACGTGGAACTTCCAGTAGGAAAACGGGCCACCCCGGACATCGAAGTGCGCGGTGGTGCCGCGCGCATTGCCGAATGGAAAACGACCACTCATCGTGATGCTTGGTGCCTTGGCGAAACGATAAGGCTCCAAGGCTTTTGCGGTACGGGGACCAATGGCACGAGCAACGGCCATGGGATGAATATGGCTGACAACGTTGGTCACTGTCATATAACGCTCAAGCGCATCGATACCCACACCTGCGGCCCGAATCGTACCTTCCTTACGGGTAATCACGGGGTTGAAGAGCTTGAAAAACTGGTTGGTGTAACTACCCGATACCTCCGCAGAAAGACAGGGTTGACCACGGTAGTGCATCCGACCTGCCTTGAGGGAAGCCTCCGCACCGGTGCGTTCCAGATGATGCCAACGGCCCCATATCGTGCCCTTCAGCTCAACGGGGTCGGGGAACTCCAATTCAGAAAGCACTTTTCTGCCGGCATCGTTCAAGAGCGGTCGAAGGGCCTTGGGTTGTGCCGTGCTGTTCACACTCCAATGATAATCCTGCGTACGTGCATCGCAGGTGTATCCCAGCCGGGTGATACCCTCTGGTCGACGTATGGTAAGGTTGGGCAAACGCCAATGCATGTCCTCAAAGAGGATGTCGGATGAAGCACCATCAACGGGTACGCCTCTGAAATGAGCCTCGTCGACTTCAAAGTGTCCATCAATGCTTAGCGTGGGTTTCACCTGACCACGCCAGTCGGGTTGAGAATCCCTCCAATCGGGTAAAATAGCACCTAGCCTGGCCTTTAAGCGGGGTGGATCCAGCCATTCATATTGATCAATCCAGCGCTTGCCGTTGGATGAGAGAAGCGGCCGTATCCTGCGCGCATCAAAACTGGATACGCCATTAAGGATGGCTTTTCGACTGGGTATATCCAAGGACCCGACCAGGTTGACACGACCCTGATAAAGCGACCCGGTCAGACTCTTGAGATCCAGAGTTGGCGCATCCCACTGGAGCTGGGCCTCAAATTCAGAAGCCTCAAGCAATGGCCCGGTAATACCCTTGAGCTGGGCCTCAAGACCGATCGAGTAGGGCGCGAGAAACGCCCACCAGGCCCATTGTTTCCTGGATGAATCAGGTAATGGGAGAAGGCTGGGGGCCAGATGAGCCTGCAGTTTGCATTGTTCCATAGAGCCCCAGGGAGTCTCCAAACCAAGGACGACGGCCTCCAAATCACCACCCCAGGGATCCTGGCCATCCGCAGGCCAATCAAAGCGGATCTTACATTCGGAGCGTGCCAACTTGGCAACAGGTGCCTGAGTCCATGACATCTCCTCGGTAAGTAGTGAGGTCTCCATCCGCCACGAGGTCTCTCCCTTGCTGGGGGCAAGGATATCTCCAGTCACATGGACGGGTAACCGTTGCAAGCTACCTGGGATTTGAACGCCTGTTGTTCCGTTGAATTCCGCGGCCTTGACCTTACCCGAACGTGCCATCAGAAGCGTGCTGCCATCCAGCTTGCCGCTGAATTCAAGGTCATCCAGCACGGTGAGCTTGTCCCAGCTTGCATGCCACTCGATATGCCATAAGTCATCCTCATCGCCGTGCGGTGGTATCCTGGCGGTGATGAGAACGTCCTCGGCATTGAGAGTCTTTGTCCCTATGCCATCGAACCTTATACTGAATTTAGCTGCAGATTTACCGGGGTTCCTGGCATCCAGGTCGACATGTAACCGAATCTCCGGAGACGACTCAAAATCAAGCTGTTTCCTTGCCTGGACAATCTGCTCGATCATATTTCCAAATTGCGGATCAGCCACGGCGGATGAGCTGCTGGGACTCCATGAAGACAGGGCATGAGGATGCGTGATACTGCCACTCAAGGCGATCTCCAGACCCAGCACCTGTCCCTTGAAAAAATCGAGCTGCCACCATTCCTTGGAATGCAGCCTCAGCAATGTGTTGACTCCATTGATTTCAAAAAAAGATGGGGCCCCCGCGTTGGCCTCAACCGGCATCCGAAGTCTGCCTCCATGGATCAGTGCCTCTTCAATCCGAATTCCCCGAAAGAACCATTCGACAGGATGAAAACCTATCTGAACAGACTCGGCATTCAGGGATGACTGATGGGAAGTTTGCTTCAAGAAAAGGGTGACATCCTCAACCTTGATACCCTCACCCAGTACCCACCGCATGTTCGAAAATTCAAGTTCCACCCCTTTTTCAGAGAGGCTACGGACAATGCGATGCTTGGCAAAAGCCGGGAGTCCGCGATGTTCAAGACTCCAGAAACACGCCAACAATCCCAGAAGCAACAGGGTACCCAGCCATACGACAGCACGCAAGGCCCGCCGCGTCCATCGGGGGCGGCCACGTTTCCCCTGGGGTTGCGGGGAAACGCTCACTGCAGGTTGCTTGGCTTTTTCCATGACAGAATCTCACGCATAGCTTGCGGCAGGGCGGCGGGAAGCTCACAGATGAGCGGACCTGTTTCAAGTTCAACCCCCGCGTAAATATCGGAGCGAGGCGATTGGCGACCAAACCCAATGCGCTTGACACTTGAAGCCAGGTCACGCTGAAAGTAGATGGTGAGCTGAAGGCTATTCCCCGGCGCACCAATGCCAAACTGGGTGTAACGGCCATCACCGGCCTCAACCCATTTACTGGCAGTGGGACGAGAAAGAGCATCGATGAAAGCTTCCGTATATTGCTTTCGCTCCGATTCCAGGATTTCCCCTTCAAGCATCCAAATGCCCTTTGCAGCGCGCTCCAGGGTCCACTTCGTGGCACCTTCCGCCACCTCCACGCGAACGATGTCCTCCTTGCTGACGTTCCAAAGAAGTCGGTCGCGTAACTCGATCACATTGCCGGGAAGGTCCAGTAGTAGACTGGCCGGCATTTCGTAGACGGTAGCCTCGTTGGAGCGCATCGCGTAGATGGCCTCCCCAAAGGGTCGACTCAGGGTGATCTCCAGAGCACTTTCCACCGCGTTTTCCCGCACCGTTGAGAAATTCATTTTATAGGTTCCAGAGGAAAACATGGATTGAATCTGTCCATCTGGAACATTGTCATGGAACGCCTTCACCTGAAGGTTGGCCAGGCGCTGAAAAAATTGACGCACAAGGGTTTCATCCACGGGAAGAGCAATGGGTTGTTCCACTTTCCAACGACCCGCTTTGACATCAAGTAGGAGCGAAAAGATATCGTCACGACCCAGCTGCAGCCGATTGAAGGAGTATGCCGGATCAATCAGAAATGGATCCCTGAAGGCAGTTACCGGGATATTGAGATGCTGCTGAAAGATGGGATCCGGAGCGAGTAGAATGGCAGCGCGTCCCTCCACCCTTGCATAACGTAATCCGGGCTGGTCAGGCACCAAAAAACCAAAGGCCAGCCTGGCGATCGGCTGATCGGCTGAGTGGATCGAAAACTTGAGTACCGGATCTTCAAGTCCCATCCACTTCAGTGCGCCGGCCTCCTCCGGGGAAAGAAAATCCGTGGTGTGCCAGGCCGGAAGCACCTTGGTCAGCAGGGTTTCAATACGATAAAGGTTAGCGCGCGCGTCCTGAAGTGATGCAGGTTTAGCGAGATACCAGCCACCATGGTCCGGATGCCGCCGCAGGACAATCGAGCCATCGACCTGATGCACCTCGATGCGATCGACATTGTTAAGATCAGCGCTGAGGATGCGTGGATCTCTCCATCTCTTGACATCGTCAGGGAGCGTATCCATCCAAGCGGCATCGACCACCAAGGCTTCTCTCTCGTCGGCAACACGAACGTAAACCTTGTTGCCGACCGGCTCACGATCACCCAGGCCAAGCGGCACCATTCTCTCGCCCTGGCCGAGCGTGATACGGATCTTCGCCGGCTCCAGACCAAAAGTGGACCAGCCACCCTCTCCCAACACCATGCTTTCCGTAAGAATGGTCCTGGGCACAAGGTTGGAAAGCGACTCGATCAAACCTGTGACAAGGGTCGGGTGAGCGAGGTCCTCCAGGGGATGGATCATATGCCAACGAGTATCATCTCGCCTGAAAACCAGCTCCGAAGCATCACTTTGGATGCGCAGGAAATCCCAGCTTCCGACCTGAGAGCCAGGTAGCAAGGTCTGCTGGATCGGTGTCGTGGACGGACCCGACTTCCACGGTGATTCAAGCACCAGGATAAAACCCGAGAGTGCCATCGCCATGAGCCATAGTATGATGGTTTGTCTGCGAATCATCACTGAAGTGTTTACAAGGCTGATTGAAAAAACATCCCCACAATCATATACTCACTTTTTAATACCTTCGTTTCAACCATACCAAGAATCCACATCCGAATACGGCCAAGGGCACGGCACACAACATGACCCACTGAAGCCACTTCAGGGACGCCTTGGGAATGTCCATTCGAAATTCTGTCAAGGGCCTCGGACCAATGCCTCCTAACAGGGTATCCCGCTCCAACAACCAATTCATGGCAAGGGAAACAAAATCACGGTTACCACCTTTGCGCAGGTGAATGTTGCTGCAAAATTGAGAATCTCCAAGGACAACCATCCTGGAGGCCGGTTGATTGAGCCCGCTTTTCTCCGAGGGACTTGCCTGAAGTGCGGTCATGAGGGGGATACTTCCCCTTGCGTCAATACGGGGGTTGTGAAAAAAGGTACCGTTCGCAAATCCAGACTTTGCCACTCCATTGGTGGTGGTTTGGGCGAGCGACGTGACATCCAAATCATAATCTTCCAAGGGCCTGTTGATCGGGCTGATGGATCGAGGAAGCGGCAATACCAGAGGGGTTCGGGTTCCAAGCAGTGGATTCATGACAGGATGTGGCACCAGCTTGCCGACCAGGAGCTCGCTACCGGAATATTTGGTGACGTCATCCACTACGTTTTGACCCACCCGGATGCGCCAGCTGCTCAACCATGCCTCGAGCCCTGTCAGGACCCCGAAGGACTTGAAATTGAAAGCAATCAAAGCCCTGCCTCCTTTCCGGATGTATTGCTCCAACAGATTAATTTCCTCCGGAGTCCATTCCATCCGCGCACCTGCGACCACGATGGCCGCCGCATCTTCCGGCACCTTGCCCTCCTCACGAAGGATGAGACGCCGGACCTCCATGTTTCTTTCCGATAAGGCCTGTTTGACGGAGGCATAGCCATCGAGATCCTGGCTTTCGATATCATGTTCCCCGTGACCCTGTGTGAAGTAAACCACCGAGGCCCGTGCTTCAACCAGGTTCATCATGGCGGAAGTAAAAAGCATCTCGCCCTTGAACCCCACGGCCTGCATCCTCAGCTGGCCATCTGCGGCAGCATGCGTGGTCGTGTAATCCGTCAATTCCTTCACTGAGACAACCCGATGCCTGTTCCCCATCGCAAATAGAAGACATTCGGCCTCCTGTTCCGTATCCATGCGATACTGCTGGCGTATACGTTGGGCCTTGCCGCGTTGACGCAGGTAGTCCACAACTTCCAGTCGGATACCCTGGTTCGCATGCCGATACTCGTTAAGCAATCCCATGATCCGCGCATGCGGCGTATCCTTCTCATCGGGATCATGGAACACAACCACCCGGATATCATTGGTCAGGGAACGCACCCAGTTCTCGGTGAACGGTGAAAGCATCACCGCGGGATCTCTGTGCCAAAGCATTCGCCAGGGATGCTTTGCCGCGATGTAATTGAGGCATAGAACTATCATGACCATCGCCAACGCCGCCAAGGCAAAATCCACCCAGAAGACGGTGCCGGATCTAAGGCGCTGGTGGGAGGGGTTGAGTGATCGCTGTGAAGTTTTCATCTCGGTCCTTTCATTTGCGGCTCTCAACCATGCGCCACGTCAGGAAAAGGAATAGCCCGGTCGTCGTGGCGTAAAACATGAGGAAGCGACCGTCTGCAGCGCCCCTTACAAAATCCGTCATGTGATCAAACAAGCAGATGTATCCAAAAAAAGCCGCCTGCCACCCTGACTGGTCGGGCAAAAGATCAATGACAAAGCTAAGCATGAAAAGTACCATCTCCATGGTCAACGCAAGCATGGCCGCAATGAGCTGGCTTCGGGTGACCACCGAGGCCAGACAACCAAGGGAAAGAAAGAGGCCACCCACCAACATCACTCCCAGCACAGTTCCGGCCACGATACCTGCATCCAGATAACCAGGGTCGTTGAAAAATCGCCCTATCCAGATCATGAAACCCCAGAGCGGCAACCACATGACACCGTAAAAAAGCCATGAGGCAAGGAATTTGGAGGCTACCACCTGGAGGTTGCTCACTGGCGTGGTCATCAGGGCCTCATAGGTGCCGGAAGATTTTTCATAGGCAAAACTCCGCATGGTGATGGCAGGGCATGCAAGCAACACAATGAACCAGAAAAAGGGGGTATTGTAAAAGGCCTCGGTGATGGGAGCATCCATGGCCCGTCCGTTGTAGGCCAAAATAACGGTCAACAGGCTGAGACCCACAAGAAACATCACCATGCTGAGGATAACGTAACCCGTCAGGGTACTCAGGTAGAACCCAAGTTCGCGTTTCAGCAATATAAGAAAAACACGCATGTTGGCTTAGGTTTCCGCGCGACCACGGCCCACGTGGGTCAATTGAACAAAAAGATCTTCAAGGCTTGGTTTTTGCTGTGTCAACTCACGCAGCGCCCATCCTCTGTGTTTGGCTTCCTCAAACAACAGGGGGCGGAGGTCGATACCCTCCTTCGAGGTCAAGCGGCATTTCAAGAATCCATGCCCGATATCCTCGATCCGGAATTCCGCCACCGCGGGCATGGCCTCCAGAGCATGCGAGAGTGCCTCCCATGGTGCCGCAAGCTCAGCAAGGACATGAGTGAGCGCACCGACACGTCGATGAATATCTTTCTTGGTGTCATCCGCCAGGAGTCGCCCCGCGTGAAGGATCAGGATACGATCGCATAGAATCTCTACCTCGTGAAGGATGTGGGTGGAGAGCAGAACGGTGTGCGCACGGGCCAGCGAGGTAATAAGCTTCCGAAAAAGACGCACCTGATGGGGGTCAAGGCCACTGGTGGGCTCATCCAGAATAATCACCTCCGGCCGGTGCAGAATGGCATCGGCAACACCCACTCGCTGACGGTATCCCTTGGACAATTGACCTATGACCCGGCGGCTGACCTCAACAAGATCGCACTGGTCCAGGACCTCAGCAACCCGCTTGCGGAAAGCTGAACCGGAGAGACCCTTCAGGCCCGCCCGAAACCGCAGGTATTCCTCTACCCGCATATCAAGGTGCAGGGGATTATTTTCCGGCATGTAACCGATGCGCCTGCGAACTTCCCTTGGCTTGCGCTCAATGTCGTATCCGGCAATACGCACTTTCCCTGAGGTTGCAGGCATGAAAGTGGACATGATCCGCATGGTCGTACTTTTCCCGGCACCGTTAGGCCCCAGGAAACCAGCCACCTGTCCTCTCTGGACAGCAAAGGAAAGGTCCCGCAGGGCTGTATGCCCTGCGTATCGTTTGGTCAATTGCTCCACCTGAATCATACATTCGAGAACTCGGTCGAGACCACCCGACACCGTCCGTGAAGCATTCTGTTGACAGAACAATCCTAAGGCAAAGGAAAAACGGCCATGAAAGGTGGGTAGAGCGTATCCTCCTGGATGCTGCTTGCATTCCATCTGATCGACAGGATACGTGCCCGATGGGTACTACATTTTGCCCGCGCCATGGTGGATTTTGAACCCATATTTTTGGATGATGTCACGGCCTTTGGGTGAATTCACGGAAACCATGTAAGGCGTGCCACACTCGGGGCACCTATGGTTTCGTTTAAGGTCACTTCGCACCAGTGCGAGCAGGATAATCAAGAGGCCGAGAAGGCCGATCTTGAATAGGCAGGATACAATCAGAATAAGGATCAGGACCACCCAGACCATGCCATTTGACTGCACAGGCCGAGACACGTTGCAACATGTCTGGCATATCCTGCAGGTGCTCGGCATGGATACCAGTTCAGGAGGATCCGCGCATGGGTGATGACAAGACGCACATTCCCACATCTGACCCTCTGGCGACCAATGCAGCGTTTCCAGAGTCTTGCACACTGGACATGTGGCTTTTGGCGCTGCCCAACAGGGTTCCGGATGGGGAACCGGAGCCGCCGGCACCCATTCCCTTCCGCCGTTGGCGCATTTCCAACAGCTATCGAAGGGAGGTTCCATCGATTCACCACAAACTTTACATGTGCGCATATGCATGCCGTTCTGATGAAAGTTGCGTTCATACGCAGACTCTCAAGCGTATTCCGTCCAGTATCCCACTCGGGAATCCCTGAGGTGCGGATCCTAAGGACCCTCACTGCCTGTTCCCCTATCTCCTTTCCTTTCCATACCGAAAAGCCACCTTAACCCAGTTCATGCTCCAAGCACATCCTCGCGCATGCCTCTGCTGTGACTACACGAGTAAATCCCACTCACCAATGCGGGCACGGCGGCATGATGGCGCTTCCAATGTTTAAAGACAGGATTTTGATTGTATGGATCTCCTTGGATGCCATACACATTCATTCTCGGCATGCCTGATATTGATACGCTACGAGGTTTGCCATAATTCATGCCTTCATCCTAAATCATCACCATCCGATGTTATTTAGTCAATGAGTTTATATATAAATTATATGCGACTTATTAGTTTTTTTCATGATTCTATTTAATTTCAATAAACAGCAGAAAGAGATGTATCACTCACGGTTCATCGATGAGGGTAAGGGGGTAAAAAAAGGCCATCTACCACTGTTTCAACGGCCTGAGAAACCTTCACCGGAAACCTCCACGGTTCAGTGGTCAACCCCATGGGCGCCCTCCCCGTGGAGGAAAACTCTTGGCTCATAACCCGCCC
The DNA here is from genome assembly GCA_014239995.1 of Verrucomicrobiia bacterium. Classification (GTDB taxonomy): domain Bacteria; phylum Verrucomicrobiota; class Verrucomicrobiia; order Limisphaerales; family AAA164-E04; genus AAA164-E04. The sequence continues at coordinate 483 of JAAZXX010000063.1, read as the reverse complement.
GGCGCATGTAGGCCTGCCACTCCGGACCGTGGGGCTCGATACCCAGACCGAAACGACGAAACGCCATCCAGTGGGAGGCTTCGTGACACAGGGTCTCCAGGAGCAGGGATTCGTTCCGCGGCTGTAGGAGGTTTGCATTCAGGAAGACGGTATCGGAGGCAACGTGACAAGTACCCATGACAGATGCCTCCGCCTCATTGAAAACGATATTAAGGGTGCGTGGCAAGGCGGTATAGTTCCAAAGCACCGACCATTCTTTGAGAGCCTGAAAGGCACGTGCCAAAGCCTCCTTTGTGCGTGGATGCAGAGGCTGACTCATGGCTTGACGGGATGACGGGAGGCTTGCCGTGCCTGCTGAATACGCTCCCTCCAGGCGAGCACCCGATCCCTTATCTTGCGTTCCGTACCCTGTCCTGAGGGGTGGTAGTAGACCGTATCCACCCCAAGGTAGTCCTGTGCCACGAAATGGTCCGGATGATCATG
>JAAZXX010000639.1 GCA_014239995.1 Verrucomicrobiia bacterium | reverse complement strand
CGCGTATCCTGAACAAGGCACTAGGGGAAGCGCGCGAGAAAGGGTTCTTGGGAAAAAACATCCTCGACAGCGGCTTTGATCTGGAGATTCACGTGCACCGGGGAGCTGGGGCCTATATCTGTGGAGAAGAGACAGGTCTGATCGAGTCACTCGAGGGCAAACGGGCCTATCCGCGTATCAAGCCTCCTTATTTCCCTGCGGTGCTCGGACTTTACATGTGTCCAACCATCGTCAACAACGTGGAAACCCTCTGTGCGGTTCGCCATGTAGCTGAAATGGGAGCCGCAGCCTATGCCAAACTGGGCACACCTCGAAACACTGGAACCCGCATTGTGAGTCTAAGCGGACAAGTCAGAAAACCAGGGTATTATGAGATTGAGGTTGGCAAGGTCACGCTGGGGGAGTTGATTTTTCATGAGAATTTTGGGGGTGGTTTGCACGAAGGGCGTCAACTAAAGGCCATCATTCCAGGAGGTTCCTCTGCAAAGGTTCTCAAGGCCGGCGAAACTTTCTCCATGCAACGACGTTCTGAGGAGGGTGCCATGGAATCGGTGGAGGTTGATGTTCTCGATATCCCCTATGATTTTGACTCACTCATGGCTGCAGGAACCATGTCGGGTTCCAGTGCCATCATCGTCATGGATGACAGTGTTGACGTGGTCAAGGCGCTGGCAAACATTTCTGCCTTCTACGCCCACGAAAGCTGCGGACAATGCACTCCCTGTCGTGAGGGATCGTTGTGGATGAGTAAAGCCTTGAACCGACTCAACTCAGGGGGTGGACGCAAGGAGGATGCAGATTACCTCACCCACATAGCCACAAATATCCAAGGCCGCACCATTTGTGCATTCGGTGAGGCCTGTGCATGGCCAGTGCTGAGCTTTGTGTCGAAGTTCAGGGAAGAGTTTGAAGCGAAAGTCGCTGCAGACCAGGTGCCTATCCAGGCGTCGAGCATCACAGAGAAATACGCGGCAAAGAAAGGGAGTTAACACCGCATGGCTACTGATACCAAACAAGCTGCAGGGCAACCGGTCGAGCTCCTCACCGTCAAGGTGGATGGTGTCACCGTGGAGGTGCCCAAAACAAGCCCTGATTGGCAAGGGAATCCTGTTCCAACAACCATCCTCCAAGCCTGTAAACAGGTTGACAAGGAGATCCCGCATTATTGTTACCACCCAAAACTACCGGTAGCTGGCAATTGCCGGATGTGTCTGGTGGAGGTTGGAATGCCAGCAATGGGAAGGGATCGTAAACCAATCATGAATGATGACGGATCACCAAAGATCCAAAAAGGTGTCCTTCCTTATGATCCAACCCTCCCGCGGGGGGCGATTGCCTGTGCCACACCAGTGGCACCCAACATGGAGATCTATACGGATTCACCGAATACGAAAATGATGCGCCAAGGGGTCCTTGAATCTCTACTGATCAATCATCCCCTCGATTGCCCCATCTGCGACCAAGCAGGTGAATGCAAGCTTCAGGAATATTCCTTGGAGCATGGTCAGGCCAAAAGCCAGTTTGTTGAGACCAAGGTGGCTAAACCCAAGCAGGTGGATTTGGGACCCAGAATCATCCTGGATGACGAACGCTGTGTGCTATGCACCCGGTGCATTCGTTTCAGCCGCGATATTGTCCATGATGACGCACTGGGTATCGTGGATCGTGGCAGCTACAACACAATCGCAGCCTATCCGGGTTCTCCTTTCGACAATAACTACACGCTGAACACAGTTGACCTTTGCCCTGTGGGGGCTCTTACCTCAAAAGATTTTCGATTCCAAATGCGGGTGTGGTTCTTAAAGGAAACTAAATCCATTTGCACAAGTTGTTCAACGGGCTGCAACATCACCGTCGGTTCCAGGGAAAACAGAGTCTATCGCTATGAGCCACGGGACAATTATGGCGTCAATGCAAGTTGGATGTGCGATCATGGGCGTCTGAATTATAAGTGGGTTCACAGCGAGGACAGGCTCAAGGAGTGCCTGATACGTGAACAGGATGGCAGTTTTCGATCTGTGGAATGGAGTGACATGATGCGGGAGCTCAGTGAGGCACTGACCAAGGTTGAACCTGGGTCCGTCGCCATCGTCGCTTCGGCACGTGCCACAAATGAGGAACTTTTCCTTATCAAGCTTCTTGCAAACCACTTTGAAGCCATCACCGATTGCGTTGAGCGCCAGGGTGAAGCTGATGACCTGCTGGTACAGTCGGATAAAAACCCTAATAGCAATGGCGTACGCGCACTGGGAATCGCCTACAGCGAAATTGGCATCCGTCTTCCTGACATCGAAACTGGCATTGCGGAAGGCAAAATCAAAACCTTGTTGGCCTTTGGAGAAGATGTCACACAAATCGGCCTTGATGGAAACCTGATGCAGAAGTTGGATTTAATCGTTGTGAGTGACATCCTCAAAAACCATTCCATGAACATGGCAAACTTCATATTGCCGGGATGCACTCACCTGGAGAAACGCGGTTCGTTCATTAACGGCAAAGGCCGTGTTCAATCCTTTATGAAAGCAGTTGAGCCCCCGGGTAACGCCCGACCTGACTGGGAGTGGCTGCACGCGCTGGTTACCAATCTCACCGGCATGCAACCCCCAGACAATATCCCGGGACTTTTTAATGAGATGTGTCAACAATTTGATGCTTTCAAACGCC
>JAAZXX010000638.1 GCA_014239995.1 Verrucomicrobiia bacterium | reverse complement strand
ACTGCCAATGAACAGATCATCAGAATTTGCCTCACCCAAAACGCCTTCCCCGGGTTGCCCTATCCGGAATCCGTCCTTGTAGAAGATGATCTTGCCTGCCTTGTAGACAACAGTGAAATGCTGCCAACTATCAATTTCAACAGAACCCTGGACGGTGTTTACCTCGTTGGCTTTCCTGTTAACCGCGCTTGATATCCCACCAGTGTCAGATCTTACAATCAGGGACTTCCTTACAGTTCCGGGGTCGTCGATCAACCGAAGGGAGAGGTGATCGCCTTTCCTTAAAATCCAACTTGAAGATCTCGTGTAAGTTCCGGCTTCTTCCGCGGGGCCATAAGAACTAGGTTTAATCCAGAAGGAAAACGTGGCTTCTGCCCCTAGTGCCAGGGATTCGTCATCAAACACTGCGAGATATGTCATCTCCCCATCCAGTTCCAATCCCTGCTCAACCTTCCCTTCAACCCACTGGGATGACTCATCGGAAAAATCTATCAAGTCCGCGTTGTTGTCGTTTGTTGAACTATCAACCGCAACCAGGCCCTCTTGCTCATCAAGTTTCCAATATGCCTGTCTGGCCGTCTCCAATCCTTCCACCGGAAGCACGGTTACATTTGCCGACTCACTGAAAATCTCCCCAGCCGAGTTTGACACCCGAACCTTGTAGGATCCCGAGTCTTCTTTCGTGGAGTCTTCAATCATCAAGGTCTTCTCCGTGGCCCAGCGAAGCGGTTCATCACCCTTCAGCCATAGATATTTTATCGGTGGCGACCCGAAAGCTTTTGCGGCCAGAATAATTGAGCCCCCTTCATAGGTTTCCATCGAACCGGGATCCTGGGTGATTGCCGGAGCAGTCTCAGCATCCGGGTTCAGTTCATTGTTAAACAGAGCACCCACTTCCTCTTCACTCAGCGGTTTGTTCCAAATCATCACATCATCCATAGAACCATCGAAAAAATTACCGCTGTCATCAGACCCAATGCGCAGTGGCAATCCGGCATCATCAACAGGTGCAGCAATCGGGATGCTGCCCTTTTGCTCCCCATTGAGATACACGATCGCATTTTCACCATCGAACACCCCAACTATATGATTCCACTCACCGGCATCAATGGTCTCTCCTGTAGTGGCCGTTTTGTTTGCTCCACCCTTTTTAACCAAAAAGTTCATACCGCCGCTCCCAACGCCCTGCAGGAAGAAATAGCTGTTGCCCTTTTCCAGCATGCGGTTACCGCTGCCACCGGCCGCAAGTTCCACGTTTGAATTGAACCAAGCGGACACAGAAAAGCCGTTTATCAGGTCCGCGCCAATAGAGGGATCATGCGGCACCTCAACATAGTTACTACCGTTAAAGCTGATGGCTCCACCCACCTTGCCATCCACCCACTGAGAATCGTCACCCTCAAAATTCACGAGTGTGCCCATATTGCTGTTGTGCCCGGAGTCGAATGCAAGCTCTCCCGATTTTTCGTCAAATTTCCAGTGGGCAACCAGTCCCGGACCTGCGTTGGATTCCACAAGACTGGAGATCTCATCAGCGCTTAGTGAGCGATTGAAAATCCTGAGATCGTCCAAAGCCCCATTAAACGGGTTATTCTTTGTGGAAGCCCTTTGCCCAAGGTGAACCACTGAAAACGGGGTAGTGCCAACAGTTCCATCCGCCTTGGCCTCACCGTTTACGTAGAGAACGATTGCCTCGGAATCTGCATCATAGGTGACAGCCAGATGGTTCCATTCTCCGAGTTCAACCGGATCTGCCGACATGATCGATGCGTGTCCATTTGCATGATTCCACAAAACCCGAGGCTTTCTAATATTATCTCCCGCGTGAAAACCAAGAGTGTGGCCCGCTCCCGCGCCATCAAAAGCAGCTGCAATGGCTGTCGAGTAACTGGCTTCCGCATCCAGGCGAACCCAGGCAGCCCATGTCGTCGATGTCACGTCTGGAAGCCCCGTGATTTCCAAATGCTCAGAGGCTTGAGGCAGGCTCAAGGCGCCGCCGATTTTCCCCTCCACCCAGTTGCTTACCTCACCGGCAGGATAACCAACCAACAAACCATCATTTCCGTTCCCTGAAGAATCAGCACAGGCAAACCCTTCTTCCTCGCCGAATCCCCAGGACAGAACCAAGCCGGAAAAAGCAATCTCTTCCCCATTGAACAATTGGCTAATTTCATCACCAGAAAGAGCTCTATCGAAAATCGAAACATCATCCAACGCCCCATTTAGTGGACAATTTTTTGATGAGGCTCTTCGACCCAAGTTCACTGTACTGAAAGCCGTAGTGCCAACCGTGCCATCCGCCTTGGGCTCGCCGTTCACGTAGAGAACTATTTCTTCGGAATCCCCATCATACGTGACAGCCATATGGTTCCATTCCCCAAGTTCAACCGGCTCTTCCGACATGATTGATATATGTCCATTCGCATGATTCCACAAAACCCGAGGTTTTCTCACATTGCCTCCCGTGTGAAACCCAAGGGTATGCCCCGCTCCCGCACCATCAAAGGCCGCTGAAATGGCAGTTCCGTAAGATGAATCCGCATCCAGGCGAACCCAGGCAGCCCAAGTGGTCGAGGTCATTTCCGGCAGATCAGTTACCGCCACATGCCCTACGCCGAGGGAGACTGCATTGTCGGATTTTCCATCCACCCATTGACTGTTTGCAAC
>JAAZXX010000637.1 GCA_014239995.1 Verrucomicrobiia bacterium | reverse complement strand
TTTGCAAAACGCATCAAAAACGCATCAAAAGGCCTCAAAAAGAATGTATCATTTCAGGTAAAGCTACATTATCAACTACTTAAGCTGATTAACGACAAGGCACCATGGCAAATTTTCTTTCCCAAAACTGGCAAATCAACCGTCGCCATGCCTTGAAAGGGCTCGGCGTATCCATGGCACTGCCGCTGCTGGACTGCATGCAACCTTTGCGGGCCGCCAACAAGGCGTCACGACCGAGACGAAGCATTTTCATCTACCTCCCCAACGGGGTGAACACGAATGACTACGAGATCAACGAGGCAGGTGCCGATTATAAATTGTCCCGGATTCTTTCCCCGCTTGAAAAACACCGGGCCAGCATCACGCCGGTAAGCGGATTGTATCATCCTAATTCCTTCGGGATTGCGCACAAGGCAACCCAGACCTGGCTAACCGGTGCAAAGCACGGCCCCGCCGACCGCAATACCATTTCCGTTGATCAACTGATGGCACAGGTCACCGGTCCAAAAACGCGCTTCCCCTCCCTTGAGTTGAGCAACCAGGGGCACCGGCTGGCGGTGAGCGCGGATGGGATCAAGCTTCCCGCCCAGAAAAACCCGGCGGAGGTCTTCAAGGAGTTGTTCACGGAACCTGCCGGTGGAGTCGACAAGCAGCGTCGAGGACTTAACCGAAAGGAAAGCTTGCTCGACCTGGTCCTCGATGACGCCAAGTCGCTTTCCGGCAAGCTGGGCAAGGATGACCAGGGACGACTTGACCAGTACCTGACCGCGGTGCGCGAGGTGGAAATCCGCACCAAGCGGGCGGAGGCATGGCTCGAAACACCCAGGCCCAAGATCGATCCCGGTATTGCGGGAAAACTCAACCGCAACGTGCCGCTGGAACGGCTCGGGGAATACCTGCGAACCATGTATGACATCGTGGTGCTGGCCTTTGAGACCGACATGACCCGGGTGGTGACCTTCAATACCGGAAACGAGGGAACCGGGCCTGCCGTTCCGGAAATTGGCGTCAAGCGTGACCGTCACTCGCTCTCCCACCACAACGGAAACAGGGAGGCCCTCGAGCAACTGAGCCGCAGTGACGAGTTCAACGTCCTGCAGTTTGCCTATTTCCTGGACCGGCTTTCGGAGGTGAAGGATGGCGAGGGGCCGCTGCTCGACTCAACCATGGCCCTCTACGGGAGCGGGCTTTCCTACGGTAACAGCCACGGGACCACCAGTCTGCCACTGGTCGTGGCAGGAGGGGCTGGCCTTGGGATGAAGCATGGCAGTCATGTGGATTACAACCGGCAGGTCAAGGGCTTCGGCGGTTACGGCCAGGGCATCGGGGTCTATCACAGCCCGGTGAATTCCAAGGCGCATTTCAGTAACCTCCTGCTGACCATGGCACAGAAGATGGGAGTGGAAACCGATGCCTTCGCCGATTCCAGCGGGGTGATTTCGGAAATCCTTGCATGAACGGCCACAGGCCAGCTCACCACAATCAAACCCTCAAACCCGTCAATAAGCAAACGGACATGAAACGGGTCATTTCCCGCGTCATCGGCATGATCGTCATTGGGATCATGCTTCCAGCGATGGGGCAAACTGTGGCACATGCGGACGAAAAAACCGGCACGCATTGGACGGTCTTTGCGCACCCATCTGATCCCAAGGGAGGATCGCCCTGGATCATCAAGGGTCACAAGTGCAGCGATGGTGAATCCCCGGGATTCATTTCCAGCTGGGGGAAAGAAGAGCCCACTGGTGTTGTGCGCAGCAAGCCGTTTGCAGCTCCGGCAACGTTGAGTTTCTGGCTGGTCGGCCACCGGGGGCATCCCGCTTACCCTGAGAAATTTATTCACGGGAACAATTATGTTCGGCTGATGGACACAAAAACCGGCAAGGAACTGCACCGCGTCTACCCGCCGAGCGCAGATGTAGCGCAGCGGTTCGAGTGGAACCTCTCCGGCATCAAGGACACAAGTGTGCACTTGGAGGTAGTGGACGGTGACAACAACCCAAGTGGCAAAGGTTACGCCTGGCTGGCCGTGGGACGCTTCGCCCCGGAGGTCGTGAAGGTCGCATCGTTCAAGCCAGTTGAGGGCAGCGCCAAACTGGATGTAGCAAAGGTTCCATATTCCAATCCGGTGGCGAATCGCCCTGAACCAAAAGCAACCAAGGCCAAGCCGGAAACACCAGTCCAGGCCAAGACGAACAAGCCGGCCGTGCCTAAAGCGAAGAATCCGGTCGCGGTCAAAGCGCAACCTCAGGCGATCATCACCGGCGGCCCTAAACGGGGCGTCTTCCCGGAGGAAGGAGCCGGTATTCATGTGCACGGTGACCTTGTCATCAGCGATCCGGTCAATCGCCGGGGCGCCCTGCGTGAAAAGCGACACAGTCCGCGGCACTATTTCGCCATGCTTCCCTATGGCATGGTCTGGCATCACGGGGCACCGGCGGACATTCGGGATCTGCCGCCTGGTATTCACATGCATGGCCGGTTCCTGCTGCCGATGGAAGGTGAAGAGGAAACGATTCCGCTGACAGAGAAGCTGCTCAAGAATCATGAAAATCACCGTTACAACCATGCGATCCTGCTGGAGGACGATGTCAGCTTCTATTCGCGGCGAGGGCGGTCGTGGAAAGTCCTTGGCTTTGAGCAGGGCGGCGGTCCCGCTCCCCGCCTCA
>JAAZXX010000636.1 GCA_014239995.1 Verrucomicrobiia bacterium | reverse complement strand
CTCCCCTGAAAAGGAGGAGGCCAAGGCTGAGGCCGGTGGCTCTCCTAAAAAGACTTCCTCCAAGAAACCCGCCGCGAAAGCTGAATCTAAAGACAGCAAGACCGAGGATGGCCCTGCTGCAGCGGAAGCTCCATCTGCGGCAGAACTGCTTTCCACAGACCTTGGCCCAGCCAAAGTTGTCAAGGCTAAGGGTTCCAAGAATGTCGTCAGTGGTGTTGTCACCATTTGCGCAACTTTTAACAATACGCTTGTTTCAATCTCAGATCTGCATGGTAACGTCGTCAGTTGGTCCTCAGCTGGCAAAGTCGGTTTCCGTGGTTCCCGTAAAAGTACGGCTTTTGCAGCCCAACAGGTTGCACAGGATGCTGGGAGATCCGCCATGTCCCATGGCCTCAAGCAAGTTGAGATCAAGGTGAAGGGCCCAGGATCTGGACGCGAGTCAGCAATTCGCGCACTACAGGCCATTGGACTTGAAATCAGCTCCATTAGAGACGTGACTCCGGTACCGCACAACGGATGTCGTCCAAGGAAAAAGCGTCGTGTTTAATGATTTAAAATTATCGTATTATGGCTCGCTATACCGGACCCAAGACTAAAATCAGCCGCCGATTTGGTATTCCCATCTTTGGGCCCTCCAAATATCTTGAACGGCGCAATTATGGACCAGGCATGCATGGTCCTCGCTCTAGACGCAAGAACACTGAGTATGCTCTCGGTTTGATGGAGAAGCAGAAGTTTCGTTACTTTTACGGTCTCCAAGAGAAACAATTCAGGGCCGTCTACGAAACAGCAAGACGCCGTAAGGGAGTTACTGGTGAAACGATGCTTCAGATTCTTGAAACCAGACTCGACAATGTCATTTTCCAACTTGGTTTTGCGAGCAGTCGCCCGGCTGCACGACAAATGGTGGGACACGGCCACGTGGAGGTGAATGGCAAGAAAGTGGACATTTCCAGTTATGCGCTGGGAGTCAATGATACTATTGAGATTAAGAACTCAAGTGTTTCACGACAGATGGCCACGAAAAACATGGAACTTTCCACCAGTCGTCGCGTGCCCGAATGGTTACACCTTGATAAGGATTTTTTTAAGGGTGTTGTCATGCGTGTTCCAACCAAGGAGGACATACAACCTATTGGAAGCGAACAAATGGTTGTTGAATTCTATTCCCGATAAATTAAAAAAAAAATCAGTTATATGGGCAAACCGGTTTTCGGGATAGAGCCGCCTTGCCAGTTTAAAACTGTTCCCACTCATTATTATGCCAGTAAGATTAGGTCGTTTCGAAATGCCCAAGCGGTTGACTAAGGATGAAGAAACCGCGTCAGATACATATGCCAAGTTTGTTGCCGAACCATTTGAAACTGGTTACGGGCACACGGTAGGCAACTCACTCCGCCGTGTGTTGCTCTCCTCCCTTGAGGGAGCTGCAATCACCTCGGTCAAGATTGACGGAGCTATGCACGAGTTTGCTGTAGTTGATGGAGTAGCTGAGGATGTCACCGACATTGTCATGAACCTCAAAAACGTTAAATTCATCGCTCATTCACGCGAACCGCAGACGGTAATGCTTAGTGTGAACAAGAGTGGTGCAGTAACGGCTGCAGATATCCAAGTCAATCAAAACCTGGACCTTGTCAATGCGGACCAACATATCTGCACCTTGGACAAGAAAAAGAAGTTTGAAATTGAAATGGAAATCAAAGTAGGGCGAGGGTTTTGCCCCGGTGACGATAACAAGAAAGCCGAACAGTCAATCGGAGTTATTCCCATTGATTCTATTTTCTCACCGGTATCCCGCGTGCGCTACTCCGTTGAAAGTGCCCGTGTAGGCCAACGCACCGATTACGATAGCTTAATTCTAGAAGTCGATACCGATGGTCGTATTACCCCGGACGATGCCTTGACGCAGGCTTCAGCCATTCTTCAACACCATCTTGATGTCTTCGTTGGCTATGACAAGAATGCCATCGATTTTGAAGAAGTCGTTGACCAGAAGGATGACGAAAAATCGCGAATGAAGAAGCTCCTCAACATGAGCGTCAACGAGATCGAGTTGAGTGTGCGGGCCGCCAATTGCCTCAACAATGCCAATATCACCACCGTTGGGCAGTTGGCTATCAAGTCAGAAGCAGAAATGCTTAAATACCGAAACTTCGGTAAAAAATCACTTAACGAAATTAAGGACAAACTTACCGCTTTAGGTCTTTCTTTGGGAATGAATATTGACGTCTCCCTGATTGATTCAAAAGAGGAATTCAGTCCACTGGAGTAAAACCTATTAAAATTTAGTTTCATGAGACATTTAAAACGAAATGCTAAGCTTGGTCGCAAGGGTGCTCACAGGAACGCCATGTTGGCGAACATGGTATGTAGTTTGATCAAGCACAAGCGTGTGACAACCACCTTGGCCAAGGCCAAGGCCGTCCGACCGGTTGCTGAAAAAATGATCACTCTGGGCAAAAAGGGAAGCATCCATCATCGGCGATTGGCGGTGGCTCGCTTACATCAGGAAGACGCCGTTCGGATACTTTTCAATGAGATTGCCCCACAGCATGAGGATCGTCCAGGTGGCTACACACGCATCATCAAGTTGCATGATCGACGGGGTGATGCAGCCCAGTTGGCCATCATTGAGTTTGTAGATGCAGTCAATGCTTCCGAAGGAG
>JAAZXX010000635.1 GCA_014239995.1 Verrucomicrobiia bacterium | reverse complement strand
TTACACCGACCACTCCATGACTTCCTCATCTGATTAAATCAGACTTCGTCCAACGACTCCTTGTCGGCATCCTTGTCCGTAAAAAAGAATCCAAGCACCACCAGCACAATGAACGTGCAAAGGGCCAGTTTACCAAAGGGCACTTCAGTACCGCCCAGCTTCAAGTGTGTGGTCCAGGCTTTCCAGGCAGCAGCCGGGGCCATGATCAGGAAAGCAAGCCCCATGAGACCATTCCAGATCCATCGATTGAGCCCGGTAGGAAGATGTTCTCCCAGGACTTTTCTGGAATTCATCATCAGTAGAAAGGTCAGGTAGGCAATAGGGATCAACACGAAGCCAAGGACCGAAGTGGGGACAGCCAGAAAAGCCTTGGATTCACTGGTCCACAGGAGAGGCCAAAGCATGCCAGTCATGGGAATAAGGGTTCCCAGGCGATGCGTGAGGCCACCGTGTTTTGTTCCCAATGCCTCGCATACACAGAAGCCCGAAATTAACATCAAGATCGAAATGGTTGAAATGGCCATCGCAAGGATGCCAAAGCCAAAGACATAGTTGGAGATCACGTCGCTGCCCTTGAACAGAGACTTGAGAGCCCCGGCGAGATCACCGGTTCCTCTTTGGATGAGCATGGCGGCAATTTGCTTTTCAGCATCAACGGTGCTCACCTCGGAAAGCGCGCCATGCCCTTGACGTTTTTCCAATTTTTTGCTGAATTCACCATATTTCGGGCTGTCATCATGGATGACAATGCCATCACCCTGCTTCTCCAGCAGTCCGGTAAATGGTTTCCCATGGAATTGGGAGGCAGCGGCAATCACGATACACGAGGTTGCAATCACAAAGGGGATAACCATCCCAGTCGCCAGATCGAAAATGGCCAGGCCACGAAATTTTCGATTCCACTTTTTAGCCAGCAATGAGAATGGCAGAAGAAAAGTCATATTGATGCCCACCGCCGTGGCGGCAGCAGCAATCATGATACTGCGTTGCAGCGTGAGGATTTCGTTTCGCCAAAAACCACGCGCTTCCTCCGATGGGATGGCATCAAGGTAGGCTCGATACTGCGTGGATGGTTCACTGATGAGGGAAAAATCAGGCACAAACCCCCTTAGGATGGCACCCCATTCAAGACTTCCGGAGAGGGCAATCGCCACGCCCATGAATGACAAGACGATCATGGCGACCATGACCTTGAGGATCATCTCGTATACCTTGATGCCCTTGCCCTTACCCCCGTAGCTCAAAGTGATCGGGATAACAATCACCATCAGCAGCAAGGTCACCCCGAATTTGGTCAGGTTGGCGTCCTTGGAAGTCGCAAAAAAATCAGCAAAAAGGTTATTGGTAATCGCACCATAGGCAAGCGCATATTGCGGAAGTACCCAGACGATGTTCGCCAGCATGGATGCCGCCAGCCACCCCCAGGCAAGCACGGGGTTGATGTGCATGCGAATATTGGTAAAAGGGGAACGTTCCGTGGAAAGCGTGACGTAACTGATGGCACAAAGCATGGTGACACCGAAGAACATGGCCAACCACTGAACCCAAAGCATCTCATACCCCCCAATTACCCCCAGAAACAACCCGCTTGCCAGGGAGCCTCCACCAAGGGTGATGGCGCTCTGGAGCCAACCCGGTCCGGAGAGCCGCACAAAAACCCTGGACTTGGCAATAGCCCCCTTACCCTGGACGGAATCAACCAGTTGCTGTTCGAATTCAAATCGATCCTTTTGCTCACTCATAGCTGTCTTTGACTCATGGAACACACACGGACAGGCGCATCGGCCCATATGGGGAAGATGCATTCCGGAAAAGTAAATATCATCATGGTCAAATCCGGTCGGATTGCAAAAGAAAAGTATTGAAAAGCCTTCCCACGTGGACACGCATATGACCCTTTCCAAGAAGGCTGCAGACTTTCTGCTCCAGGCAATTCTTACAACCATGCGTTGCAATTCGATGGCCTAGGTCGCTAGATTTGAAGGATGTCGGCGAATAAAGGGAAAGTTTTTCTGGTGGGTGCTGGACCAGGTGATTTGGAATTAATGACGGTGAAGGGTGCAAAGCTCCTGGCTGAGGCCGATTGTGTCGTTCACGATGCCCTCGCCAACCCAGCTTTCCTCACCCAGGTTGGCCCGGAAACGGAGATCATATTTGCGGGAAAAAAACCGCAATCCCACACCATGTCCCAGGAACTCCTGAACAAGCTCCTGATAGAAAAGGCGCGTGAAGGTAAGTCCGTCGTCCGTCTCAAAGGAGGTGACCCCTATATTTTTGGGCGCGGAGGGGAGGAGGCACTCGCCCTTCATGAGGCCGGAATCCCATTTGAAACTGTTCCTGGCATCTCAGCAGTCTCCGCCGTACCGGCCTACGCGGGCATCCCCTTGACCCATCGTCATCTATCCTCAAGTTTCAGCGTATTCACCGGACGTTCCAAGCCAGAACCAGGTTCCCCCGCCTATCCCTGGGAGACCATTGCTCAGACCCCAGGTACCAAGGTCCTCCTGATGTGTGTGGAACAATTGGAGCACATTACCACTGAACTGATCGCACATGGATTACCTCAAGACACCCCTGCAGCCATGATCAGCTGGGGAACCTACGGACGACAGCGCTCCGTCTCGGGCAAACTGGAGGCACTCACCTCCCTAGCACTCGAAGCGGGTATCAGTTCC
>JAAZXX010000634.1 GCA_014239995.1 Verrucomicrobiia bacterium | reverse complement strand
CACCTCCTCCACAACCCGCCAAGGCCAAGGTGAGGGCAGCGATTTGTAGAACGCTTAGCAAACTGAAAGATTTCATTATCCGAGAATTTGATACTTTGGAGCAACTCCTATTTCCAGCCGCCTTCATTGTTGCTACCAGGTTTCCAGTAGAGTTCATTTGGCAACTGGACAGGCTTGGTGGGGAAGCTGGCCGCTGGCTGCAGCTGACCGCGCTTTCCTTTGCCAACCATCGAATAGAATTCACGAAAGGTCATATTGACGGCATGTCCACCAATCGCACCCACGGAGGAACGTCCTCCCACATCCGTGTAGCTGTCCTTGGGCATCGAGGAGGAATGGCGTTGCGAAATACCTTCGTCGGGACGATTGCCTGCATCATTGAACAGGAAGGGAGTGTTTTCATCGGTTTCCCACTGGATGATGCTGCTTGGCGGGATGTCTGTGGTTTTGTAGGTTGAAAATGGACCACTGGGCGCACTTCCAGAACCCCCATGTCCTCCGACAAAACCATTCCAGGTGTAGCTGGTGATCTTAACGTTACGCTGAAGGAAATTGTTGCGCTTTGAACTGCGTGATTCCACGGCATCCTTGGGACAAATCATGATTTTGTCCGAGTTGGACAGATAGGGAGCAAGTTGACCCAAACGAAAAGCTTCGCGTTGGCGCTCAAGCTGCGCCTCCAGTCCCGTCATTGAAACAGGTGCAGCACGACCATCCCCCATGATCTTACTGTAGGCCCAGCTATCACTTCCCGTGCCCCAGGCAGGGGTTGGCATGTATTCATCATTGTCACCAGCAAACATGATCGTTGCCAACATGATCTGCTTGGTATTATTGAAGTCCAAGGTGTTCTGTGCCTTGTCCTTAGCCTTGCTGAGCGCAGGCAAAAGCATGCCGGCAAGAATGGCAATAATGGCAATGACAACCAATAATTCAATGAGTGTAAATGCCTTGGAATTACCCGACTTACACTGATCCGCTTCAATAGATGGGAAAAAACGCTTGTTCATAATTTTTAAGATGAAAGGAGATACTTGCAAAAAAACACCTTTCCGTCAAACTCGTTTTTTTTATGAAGATGATCCTGATCTGCCATACGATGCATCGAAAATCAGTCAGCATCCTTGCATGATATTGAACTGTTTCTAACGCTTGATGAGCCGGTAAAAGGCAGAGACCCCTATCAGCGCCTGCAAGGATTCCCCTTGACCATCCGTGCCCGGAACATCACGCCATTGGGCATCTCCCAGCGTAGCTTTGGCCTGAAGCACAATGCCTGGCGCCCCATCCCATTCCAGGAGAATCCCTCCTCCGGAAAACGAAATGGAGGTCATGGAGAATGCTGGAAGCGTTTGATCAGAAACCGAGAGGACTGCAGGATTGCTGATGGTCTTTGCACCTGTGCCATCCGTGATGACCACGCCATAGGTGCCGGCATCCGCAGTTTGCACCTGTTCGATCAAGAATTGGACACCCCGTGCACCTGGTATATTGAACCCGTTGATTTGCCATTGATAATTCAAGGGGGCAAGACCTGTGGCCTCGACACGAAAGCGGACAAGGTCCCCGGAAACTGCAGCAACGGACTGAGGTTGGCTCAGGATCACCGGTGACGTTGTCACATTCACCACCGCAGGGGCACTGATCACGCTCCCTGCATCGTTGGTAACAATCACCCGGTAAAGCCCGGAATCACCCGACTGGGCATCGGCGATCACAAAAACAGGAGTCGCAGCTCCGGGAATATTGATATCCTGATATTGCCAGCGATAGGTCAAAGGAGCCGTTCCTTTGGCCTGAACCTCCAGTCGAAGTTCCCTTCCAGCGGCAAGCGTTTGTGATTGTGGCTGCTGGATGATCTGCGGACTCTGGGACAAGGTTGAAGCATTGACGGTGACCACCGCGGACTCGCTTAAGATGCTTCCACCAGGACTGGTAATCAATACGCGATATTGACCCGCATGGACCAGCTGGGCTGCCGGGATGGTCATGGAGTCCGTCACTTGCCCCGCGATATCCTGTTGATTGAACTGCCACTGGAACATAATTTGCCCCGTGGCCTGAACCTGGATGCTCAGCATCAATGGTTGCCCAGCCGGGATGGTCTGATTGGATGGCTGCTGAAGAATGACGGGCGGCGTATGGACCGTCAAGATGGCGGCACTACTGGTCACAACACCCCCATGATTACTGACTAAAACGCGGTAGACTCCAGCGTGGGAGGTTTGTGCATCCGTGATGGTGTAACTGGCCCCGGTGGCCTCGGCCAGGTCCACCCCATCCCGCTGCCATTGATAAGCCAGGGGGCCCTCCCCCTCGGCCTTCACCTGAAACGTGACACTGTCCCCCCGCTTCACTTCCTGCCCGATGGGCTGCATGGTCAGGATGGGAGGATCCGGAAGGGGGGTCGACCCTGCAGGGGCCAGCGGGGTCAGGAAATCCACCCAAGCAAAATAAAACTCAGAATCCTCCAGAGGGAATGAGGACTCGTTTTCAAAATAGCGAGATTGGATCTCAAAAGTTCCCGCCTGAACCTCCTCATAGGAGAGGAAGGCACGGGAAGCTGCGACCGTTTCCCTCCCATTCATGCGGTGTCGCCCCGTGGCTTGCAGGAGCACCATACCGTCTTTCCCAGTTTTCTCAGGAATTCTAAGCTCATAACGACCGGTCGACAGACGCTTCATCG
>JAAZXX010000633.1 GCA_014239995.1 Verrucomicrobiia bacterium | reverse complement strand
GATATCCGGCGCTTTGACACAAGCTAATCTCACTGGTCCCGTGACCTTGATCAAGAGATCAAGGGAAACAAGTCAGTGAGGTCAGCTTCAAACAAACATGAACAAACATGAACAAACATGAACAAACACATTACCTGAGACCCTCCCAAGTATGAAAATGTTCAACAATATTTCATTTTTCTTCAAAGACTGAAAACCAGGAATGCCTCAGTGATCTCGTTTGCATGGTGCCTTTGACTTGCCAAGGCTCCCGATCATTTAAAAACAGCCTTGTGGATTACTGGGTTTCACAAGAAAACGCAGACTGCAATGCTTGACGGAGGATGGGATATTCAAGGTCACAAGCCATTGAAGCACATCACGGAATCCATAAAGAACCCTAGGGTTTGAGAGGCCAATGCCTGGAGGGCGTGCGTTCCAAGTCCAGAAAGCGTTCCAAACGAGATGCAATGGAGGGATTTTGAAGAGCCAGCTCGTTTTGTTCAGCAACATCTGCAGTCAAGTGGAACAATTGCAACGGCTTCCCAGAGCCGGCACGCACTCCTTTCCAGCTACCCCATCGTACCGCCTGTTTGAAACCACGTTCATGAAATTCCCAGTAGAGCATGCGATCCGACAGATCCTGGGGCTGCCCAAGCAGGGTCGGCATGACACTCACCCCATCAAGACCAGATGGTATCGTGGCACCGGTCAATTCAGCAGCTGTTGGCAGAAAATCGGCAAAATACCAAACGGTATCATTCACTTCTCCCCCCTGAACATGCCCCGGCCAGCGTACGATCATTGGCACCCTTATACCACCGTCATGCATGGATCGTTTGATACCACGCAGCGGACCATTGGAATCATTAAAATCCGGATTGTTTCCTCCCTCCCGATGTGGACCATTATCAGAGGTAAAAAACACAATGGTCTTTTCATCAAGATTCAACGATTTGAGCAGTGCGAGAATTCGGCCCATGTCCTGATCCATGAGACTGATCATGGCAGCATGCCCCTTTTGAGGCTCTGGCCATTCGAGGTCCGTATAGACTCCAAAATCAGGAACTTCCATCCCCTTCTTCCCTGCTTGATTATTGGCATGTGGGATTGTCAGGGACAAATAAAGAAAAAAGGGTTGCTCGGTATGCTCAGTAATGTAGGACAACGCTTCTTTCGCAAAAAGATCGTGACTATATTCCAGTTTATTCTCCGAAACGCCGCCCCCAACCGCGTCTTCATCAGGAACCTTATTCTTGAGCTCGACCCTCGTTTCATTGCGCCAGAGGTGGCTGGGGTAGTAATTGTGGGCATGACGCTGGTTGAGGTAACCATAAAAATAATCAAAGCCCTGCCTCGTTGGCATGCCGGTTGTCCCAGGTTCACCCAGACCCCATTTACCAATCAGGGCGGTGTGGTACCCTTGCTGTTTTAATACTTCAGCAACCGTCACGTCTTCAGGAAGCAAAGGAACACGCGCGTTCCCCCGAACCCGGGTATGCCCCGTATGCAGGCCTGTCATTAAAACCGAACGAGAAGGGGCACACACCGTGGAGCCAGCGTAAACCTGCGTAAATCGCATCCCCTCAGCGGCCATGCGATCCAGTTTTGGAGTTTGAATACGTTGCTGTCCGTAACAGCCAAGATCCCCCCACCCCAGATCATCCGCCATGATGTAAATCAAGTTTGGGCGGTCAGCCATGGATCTGTTAACCGTGATCAGCAATAAAGGAACCAGGAACAACCTCATCGGAGCAGACCAAAAAGCATGGGAACTCATATAGTGATAATTTAGCAAGCCCTGCTTGATGTACCAATGCAAGAGTGTTCACTTGAGCTGAAAGAAATGCATGCGTAGCCCATTGAATGAAAGTGTCCGCAAGGACCGTATCAGAAAGGAAGCCCGGTCCAAGCAGTCAAGTTCAGCGTCATGTGTCCTCCTTCGCCCCCATCTCAGGATAAAAATCGCTCATCTCACCTGGCCTCTTCTTGAGTCTATCCTACCGCTGCTTCCTCCGTATGACGCATCCCCTTTCTCTTGGTCAATACACTTGATGTTGATTTCAGAACCAAGGGGATGGAAAGGGTCCGATTTGGCTCGTCATGCCTGGTCTTCAACGCCATGATTTCGGGTCTTGTGACCCTTTTTGACCGTATCAAAGACCGCCTTGCATCTCCAGCAGATGCCACCAGTGATGCCTTACTGGAGATCTTCATGGATTATATCGATGCCTTGAAGATCGATTTATATCCAGCCCAGGAGGAAGGCATCCTGGCTTTACTTGAGGATCACAATGTCATCCTGAATACCCCGACGGGTTCTGGAAAATCACTGGTCGCATTGGCATTACACTTCAAATCGATCTCTCGTCACCGCAAATCCATCTACACTTCTCCCATCAAGGCACTGGTGAACGAAAAGTTTCTGGATCTATGCACCCGATTTGGAGCAGATCAAGTGGGCTTGATGACCGGCGATGCCACGGTAAACCGTGATGCCCCTATCCTTTGTTGTACGGCTGAAATTCTTGCAAATATTGCCCTGCGTGAAGGCTCCAGCGCGGAAGTCCACGATGTGGTCATGGATGAATTCCTTCTAGAGGTGCAGTTGCGTGAATTAAGGTTGAGCCTGGAGTAGTTTCCTGGCGGCATTGAGTAGAACGGTTTCGACTTCGGGCGCTACGCGAGAAACTCTGCCTGTCTCGTAGC
>JAAZXX010000632.1 GCA_014239995.1 Verrucomicrobiia bacterium | reverse complement strand
ATGGATGAAGTGATGCCGCCCCCGGAATCCAGCCAGACCCTCAGTCAGGCGGAAAAAAAACTCCTGGATCAATGGATTGCAGCAGGCGCCACCTATGACACGCATTGGGCTTTTGTCACTCCTGAGCAACCCGAAGTCCCACCCTTGAAAACAGCCTGGGGAAACAACCCCATCGACGCCTTTGTGCTGCACCGCCTCGGTGAAACTGACATGACACCTTCACCCGAGGCCAACCGACGAACGCTGTTGCGGCGACTGTATCTGGATGTGATAGGGATTCCGCCAACACTCCATGAGACTGAAGCCTTTCTGCAAGACTCGAGTCCCTTGGCTTACGGGAGGCTGATTGAAAGGCTGCTTGCTTCACCTCACTACGGTGAAAAGTGGGGGCGGGAGTGGCTGGATATTGCCCGCTATGCCGACACCAATGGTTACGAAAAAGACCGTCCTCGCAGCATTTGGCCCTACCGCGACTGGGTGATCCGAAGTCTGAATGCGGATATGCCTTACGATCAGTTCACCGTGGAGCAACTGGCCGGTGACATGCTTCCAGGCGCCACCCAGGCCCAGCGCATTGCCACCGGTTTTCATCGCAACACCCAGCTCAATGAAGAAGGCGGCATTGATCCTCTGGAATTCCGGTTTTATGCAGCCGTTGATCGGGTTGCCACCACGGGGATTGCCTGGATGGGCTTGACCACCGGGTGTGCACAATGCCATTCGCACAAGTATGACCCTATCAGTCATGATGAATATTATGGCCTGATGGGCCTGCTGGACAACGTCGAGGAACCAGACCTCTTGCTGATCAACCCGGATCAGCGATCTCAGCAAGAACGCATCGAAGGGCAAATCAATCAAACCCTTGAAGGCCTGCAGAAAGAACTACCGGATTTCGAGAGTGCTTTCACCGCATGGATGCAGCAAGCGTCAAGCGAAGCGACCACGTGGACAACCCTGCGCCCTGAATCCATGAAGACCAACCTTCCGAAACTGGAAATCATGGAAGACGGTTCGATTTTCTCCTCAGGTGATGTCACCAAGCGAGATGTCTTTGAACTGGTCTTCAAGAATGAAGATCCCATTACCGCGCTTCGCCTGGAGGTGTTACCTGATGATCGCCTGCCGGATCGTGGGCCAGGTCGATGCTACTATGAGGGGCGCAAGGGGGATTTCTTTCTGAGCGAGTGCCAAGTCCGAATTGGAGACCAGGAGCTGAAGATCATCAACCCTTCCCATACCTACGGAAAGATCAGTATCGGCGGAGGTTCAGCCGATGCAGCCAATGTCATCGATGGAGATGGCTCTTCAGGGTGGTCCACGGCTGAGCAAAACGGCCAGGCACACCATCTGGTCCTGCCCCTTGAAAAACCTATTCCTCCTCACCAGCTTTTTACGCTCGAAATGCTTTTTGAGCGCCACTTTGTCGTGAGCCTTGGACGATTTCGACTCAGTGCCACCTCCGATCCTGTTCAAGCAAGGGCCAAGGTCCATGGAGCAAAAGCAGAGTCGATCCTGGCGGCATCCGCACAGGACACCGATCCTGAAACTGACTATCTCAAGGCCATTTTCCTGCAAACCGATCCTCGTTGGTCTGATCAACGGAAGGATCTGGATATTCTCAAAAAACAGCTTCCCCGAGCCTCCCACACCCTGGTGATGCGGGAACGCCCCGAGGACCATCCTCGCCCGGTTCATGTAAGGCATCGCGGCGAATACCTGAACCGACGCCATGAAATCAAACCCGGACTTCCTGCGGTTTTTACATCCAGGACCACTCAACAACCCAGTAATCGCCTGGAATTTGCACGGTGGCTGGCCAGTGAAGACAACCCCATGGGTGATCGTGTGGTGGTCAACCGTGCGTGGAGGGCCATCTTTGGAGCCGGACTCATCAGGACCAGCGGTAATTTTGGGACGCAGGCGCCTTCACCCGATCATCCCGATTTACTTGACTGGCTGGCCGTGGAATTCAGAAAGAACGGACGCAGCATGAAACAACTTCATCGACTCATACTGACCAGTGCCACTTACCGACAACAATCAGAGATCTCTTCAGAACTGCGAGAGAAGGATCCTGAAAACCGCTTGCTTGGCCGCGGGCCGCGGTTTCGTCTTTCTGGGGAATTAATCCGCGATCACATGCTCGCAGCCAGCGGCCAGCTTTCCTCGAAGATGCACGGCCCAGGTGTCTACCCTCCCCAACCACTGAGCGTGACGGCACATGCCTTTGGCAACACCTCATGGCACGCGTCCAAGGGTGCAGACCGTTACCGCCGTTCCATCTACACCTTCATCAAGCGTACGGCTCCCTATGCCAGTTACATGACCTTTGATGGGACTTCGGGTGAAAATTGTCTGGCACGCCGTGAACGGAGCAACACACCACTCCAAGCGCTGTCCCTGCTCAACGATGCCATGTTCCTGGAATTGGCTCGAGCCGCTGCGCACAACACGGAGGCAGACGGCCGCGATCCCATCTCAAGCCTCTTTGAAACATTTTTGACCCGTCCACCCTCTCAGGAGGAACATGCCGCACTGGAGGCTTATTGGGAGACTCAGAACCTTCGTTTGCAAAAGGGGGAACTGGATGCGCAGGCCATCACTGGTCAGCCGGAAACCACCGAAAAGCTTGCAGGAATCGTCCTGCTGGCCCGATTTATCATGAACCTGGACGAGGCCATTACCAAAC
>JAAZXX010000631.1:2456-2696 GCA_014239995.1 Verrucomicrobiia bacterium | reverse complement strand
GGATGGTTAATTTCATGAACTACTCGCAGTTCGCTGTTTCTGGATACGGGTTTTGGCTTGGTCAGATCCATCGTGATCGGTACCGAACCACTTGTCCCAGGGTGCATCGACAGTGCCGTAATTGCATTCGAAATAACAATGGTGGAGTTGGTGATGAAAATCTGCGGCATCGACGACACTTGTATCACCCACCTTCAACTTCTCAAACCCAGCATGTGAGAAAGCCGGTCCTAGACATCG
>JAAZXX010000631.1:0-2446 GCA_014239995.1 Verrucomicrobiia bacterium | reverse complement strand
ACAGACTGTGATGTGATGTGATGTGACGCGATGTGATGTGATGTGATGAGATGTGATGCGATGTGATGCGATGTGATGTGATGTGATGCGATGTGATGTGATGTGATGTGATGAGATGGGATGGGACGGGATGACAAAATGCACCAACACGGACGAAAGGTAGATGATGTGTTCGAATGGATGCATCGACATCCCTGACCAAGGGCCGGTGTGGATATTTCGATGGTGCAGACGATGCACGCTGCGATACAGCGGTGGCCAGTGAAGCAGGCGGTGAATAAAGTAAAAATGGGAGGATGTCAGAACAGGCATTGCAAGAAGCCAAGCCACAAAAACGATAGGATGTTCCCCAATGGAAAGCGTAGAAATCACATCATTGGCCACACCCCAGAAATAAAGTCCTTCGTAGATCGACCAGATCGTCGTCCCGCTGGCCAGGGACCAGAAGATGTTGTCCCAAACCTGATTTCGGAAGGAGAATTTCCGGCTTTTCTCGAGTTGCTCACGAGGATCGTACTTCAAGCGACTACCCTGCAATCGAAAGGTAAAGAAATAGAGATGCAGTCCGCCAGCAATGACCAGCATGAACAGGTAGTTACGTAGAAACATGGGACCTATCCATCTCAGCGACAAAGACCGCATCACGGCATCGTCCGGAACAAGATACCTGAATAACAGGATCGCAATGGTGAGAAAAAACACGTTACGGGAAATCGTGACCCACCTCTTTGTAATTACCAGAAACGCGTCTTTTGGTTTGGGTGGCCAATCAAACAGGGGCGAGAAAACCACCGGCGTCGTGTGGTTCCAAGTTTCTTGTTTTTTTGAAGTGTTCTCGCTCATCGCATTTCGCTTCAATCACGCCTGCAACTCCTTCAACACTCCAGTGCTGCGCCATGCCGCTGAGCCTCGGCGTCATTCCCATGCAGCAGCATAAGCCATGCGGTGCAGAGTCGAGCGTCTTCGGACATGACGATGTGTTACCCCATGATGCCAGCTTCTCCGGCCGTGAGGAAGGTTAGGAAGTTGATAAGGTAGTGAATATTGGCTTTGCAATGGACAATCCCTCTTCACTATTCAAACACGTTTTTTTAACAGAAAGAATACACGCGGAAAAAGTAGTGCTATCGAATGCATGTTTCGCAAAAATCTGGCAACCACTGCTCCCTGACAGTCAAATCATAACATCCC
Source organism: Verrucomicrobiia bacterium (assembly GCA_014239995.1). GTDB lineage: Bacteria > Verrucomicrobiota > Verrucomicrobiia > Limisphaerales > AAA164-E04 > AAA164-E04. The sequence goes on along the minus strand of JAAZXX010000631.1, from coordinate 1,255 downwards.
CACTCAGAGCAATGGTAAATCCACGTCAACAGTATGCTTCGTTACCTGTGTTTCAAGCGTTTTGATCAATAAAACGACTTGCAAAACCGCTCCCACAGGGATGATATGAGTGATGATCACACTGAAGGGCCCAATTGGGCACGCACGCACTCCGAGGATCTCGTGTACCAGGAGGCATAGACAATCATGAGCCATTCTTTCCGAAAGCAATTAAGCACCGGTAACATGCTTCTTGGCACCATGGTCACGCTGCCCACAGCTGCCACCGCAGAAATCCTGGCCGACATCGGTTTTGATTGGCTGTTCCTGGACGCTGAACATGGATCTCTGGAGTACAGCGACATCCAGCATATCCTCCAAACTGTCCGGGATCAGGTCGCCTGCATGGTCCGTTTACCCGCCGCAAGCGAGGTTCCGATCAAGAAGGTCCTCGACTTGGGAGCAGCGGGCATCATCGCCCCGCAGGTCAACACCGCGGCACAGGCCCGGGAAGTAGTACGCTGGGCTCGTTACGCACCGGAAGGGAACCGAGGAGTCGGCCTTGGCCGCGCACAGGGCTACGGCATGCATTTTTCGGATTACCTGGCAAAGGCCAACCATGAAGTCGCGGTGCTCGTTCAGGCAGAACACATCGATGCCGTGGAAAACATCGAGGCCATTGCCCGTGTGGAGGGCGTCGATGGCATCATGCTTGGACCCTATGATCTCTCAGCCAGCCTCGACAAAATGGGACAACTCAACCATCCAACCGTTATCGACGCAATCGATCGAATCACCCATGCCTGCCGTTCCGAAGGAATGCCCCTCGGATGTTTTGGAGTCACCGTCGAAGCAGTGCGACCCTACATGCAAAAAGGATACCAACTGATTCTAGCGGGTGCCGACACCATGCACCTTGGAAATGCAGCCATGCATATGCTGAGTGAACTAAAGGCAAGCCGCACCGGTAGCCGCTAGCAGACAACCCAAAACTCATGAGCAAGTATCTATTCACCCATGTAAACGTACTGGACTGCAGCGGGGAGGCACCCTTCAAGGGGGAGGTGTTGGTGGAGAATCAAAAAATCACTGAGATTGTCAGGGAAGGAGCATCGATGCAGCACCACGATGCAGAAATCATCCATGGAGGAGACAATACGACACTGATGCCTGGATTGGTGGAATCGCACGCCCACCTCAGCATCGACAATGTCGATGACCTGAGCGCCCTGGGCAGGATTCCCATCGAAGAGCATACCCTGCTCACGATGCATAA
>JAAZXX010000630.1 GCA_014239995.1 Verrucomicrobiia bacterium | reverse complement strand
TGCATCGACCGGAGATATCGTAATCACCTACGAAGGTACGCTGATGTCTTCCGAAGCGGTCACAGGACCCTTTGAGCCTGTTGATGGAGCTTCCTCTCCTCACAACGCGGCGCCAACCGATAGCCAGCGCTTTTTCATTGCGCAGTAAACTTCAAAAAACGTGAGAACCTTGACAGCGAATCTTCGGCAGAAGATTCGCTGTCTTTTTTAGGTAAGCGGAAATTCAATTCGCATTGCCTAATTATCTCTCACGGGTATGATGCGTCACAACCTCATCGATCTTCTCCAATGATTGACTTTCGAAATGACAGATTTGTGCTGCCAATACTCTGTTGGCTTGGAATCGCTATCTCGATTTTAGCCGAGGACATTACAAAAATGCCCGGTCAGCAGGAGCATGTTTTCAATCTTCCCTTTCGAGAAGAATACCAGCGTCAGGATCCTAAAAAAGATGGATGGAATTCCGAAGTCCTCCAAAGCCTGGCTGCAAAAAACCTCAAGTTGCTCTTTAATTCAGCGCCCGGTGTGGCCACTACATCGCATGCTGCTGCCCTTCTTTCCGAGGCATTTACTTCAACTGCGCTCATGGCCGGGACTGAATTAACATTTGAAGACAATGACTTCAAAATCAGACGGTCCAAGGACTTGAGGAATCTGCCCGAGACTTTTTCCAAGAGGCAGTTTGGCGAGCTTCGGCGACAGATTGGGATCGAGACAGACAAACACACCAAAGTGCACCGACACTTTAAAGTCATATCAACCGAAATGGAGGAGTCGAATTTGACAACGCTCATTCTTTTTGAATCGTTGATGAAATCAGCCTCGGGGAGTTCACAGGTGAACGCCAAGTGGCAAGCTCATTGGAAGATAGAGAGCCCTGAAAAGATCAAGCTGCTGCGTCTTGTCCTGATGGATTATCAGCAAGCGGAATCCAAACTTCCCGGAGGCGCGTTATTTGGTGATGTCACTCGATCTGTTTTTGGTGATCAAAAAACCTTTGAAGACCAAATCAAGTATGGAGTCGAGCATTGGCGGCATCGTCTGGAAAGATCTGTTTCTCCCTCACTGGTGGCGGCAAATGGTCTGGCCATCGGAGATATCAACGGAGACGGTTTGGAGGATGTTTTCATGGCGCAGGATCGCCATTTGCCGGATTTGCTCCTCATTCAACAACCTGACGGTTCGGTTCTGGATGCCGCTGAACGGTGGGGGATTCGTTCACTTGCCGTGTCCACCAGCGCACTCTTGCTTGATCTGGATAATGATGGAGATCAGGACCTGGTTGTAGGGGGGGAAGGGGAGGTTCGTTTTTTTGCGAATCAAGCCATGAGTCGGTTTGAATTGAAGTTCCGATTGAAATATCCATCTCGAGTCGAGTCCATGGCGGCCGCTGACTATGATCAGGACGGGAGATTGGATCTTTACCTTTGCGGCCATACTCGAGCCACGGTGGATCAGTCGGAAAGTGTCCTCGGGATCCCAATACCCGTCTATGATGCCCAGAACGGCCAGGCCAATATGTTGGTACGCAATATGGGTGCATGGAATTTCAGCGATGAGACTGAAGCCTCGGGTTTGATGACCAATAATAACCGGTTTTCCTATGCCGCCGCTTGGGAAGATTACGACAATGACGGGGATCAGGATCTTTATGTTGCGAATGATTTTGGGCGCAATAATCTCTATCGTAATGAAGACGGACGTTTTGAAGACGTCGCAGCAGAGGCCGGTGTGGAAGATATTGCTTCCGGTATGTCCGTTGCATGGGCAGATGTCGATCAGGATGGTTGGATGGATCTTTATGTGAGTAACATGTTCTCTTCGGCTGGTAATCGACTTACCTATCAGCGAGACTATCAAATTGGGGATACACGCGAGAATGTGGACAAATTACAGCGTATGGCTCGGGGCAACACGCTGTTCATGAATCAGGGGAACAGTCGATTTGCTGATGCCAGCTCACAGTCAAATACCACCATGGGACGCTGGGCATGGTCTTCTCAATTCGGGGATATCAACAATGACGGGCTTGAGGATCTTTTGATCGCCAATGGATTTGTCACCAACACGCGACTGGACGATTTGTGAAGTTTCTATTGGCGGCGCGTGGCGTCGCAAACACCGACGAAACTTGATGATGATTCCGGTTTGGATGCCTATCGTCTCTCATGGCTTACAGCCAATGCTCTCCTGCGGGATGGTTACAGCTGGAGTGGGAATGAGCGGAATGTGGCTTATCTGAACCTGCCTTCCATGCCAATGGCAAATGTATCTGGTGTTGCTGGCTTGGATCTCATCGATGATGCGCGCGCCCTCGCTCTTGCAGACTGGGATGGTGACGGTGATCTCGATATCTGGATGACTCAGCGTACGGGTCCCTCTGCTCGTTTATTGCTCAATCAATCAAGGAATGCCCATCAATCCATTCAACTTCGTCTCCTCACAAATTCCGGCAATCGAGACGCTATTGGAGCACGAGTTACGTTGCATCTTGGTGGAAATAACCGTTATCAAACCGCTCGAGCAGGAAGCGGCTATCTTTCGCAATCCAGTAAATGGTTGCATTTTGGTCTGGGTAATTACGATGGTCCACTGCAGGCAACTGGGACATGGCCAAATGGTCAGCATGAGCGCTTTGATAACTTTTCCAATCGCGGAAAATATGTGCTGAATCAGGGAACCGGCAAGGCGCTACGAA
>JAAZXX010000062.1:331-11741 GCA_014239995.1 Verrucomicrobiia bacterium | reverse complement strand
ACACCAATATCAACCCGCATCTTGCATGGATCGAATCCATGGTGGTTCGGCGTTATGCTGATTGGGCGCCTTTGTATCGGATCCGGCATATGAACGATGATTTTGATCACGACGGCTTTTCCAACTGGGATGAATACGCTCGGAAAAGCCACCCACTGGATCCAGACTCCCTTCCGCGCCTGGTATACAAGGTGGTGGAGGTGGATGGGCAGCGGTTTCCTATTCTCGCGAGTGACGCCAGGGGAGACAGTGATGATATTCAATTCCTCATCGAGGGGTCTTTTGATCTCGATGTTTTGTGTGCCTTGGCTGCTTTCCCTGGACACGTGGCCAAGGGCTAACCCCATATAAGAGAATGCATGCACACGCACGAATAGGTTATTTCGGAGTGATCATCGCGATCGTGCTGCTTTCGTGTGGCATCCTTGTTTCGCGTTCGATCCTGGATGGATTTTCCCGGATAGAAATGCAAAACCTCCTCGGTGACGTGGGGTGGGTTATTCTGGACCTTGAAGGGAAGGGTCTTGAGCTGGGCTTTTTTGCCAGTGACCTGGGAACCATCCCCGAGGCAAAACGCTTCTTTGAAGAGCCGACTTCAAATTTCATGGATGACTACCTGGACTCGGTCACCGCGGAAGTGATGGAGTTTGATTTTGCCGCTATGCTGGATCGCAATCTTCAATGTATCGCTGGAGTCAAATATGATTCAGGTCCAGGTGGGCAAGACACGCTTCCTTCGGAGTATGCAGACATCCTGGAGAAGCGATTGTCATCCTATGGTCTTGAACGGGGAATGGCCCATATGGATGTGATTGCCCTGGATGCCGTGCTCTACCTTGTCGTGAGCCACCTTGTGTATGATTTTGAGGATCCTGATGCCGATGCTGTGGGAACGATCATGATCGGTAGCCGATTGCCAACAGAGGAGGATGTCTTTGAGGGCGCGCTTGGAACAACGTATGCGCAAATCTTACGTCGACAGGATAGTGATTGGGGAGGGGAGGGAGAGTTGCTTCACAGGGAAACGGTTTATCCTGTTTTTCATGAGGAAATGGTCCCGGAGTACGGCGAAGATTATTTGGAGTGGGAGGAACTCGATGAGACTGACCTTCCAGTCCATGAGCTTGTTATGGATCTAGGGATTTTTGAAACGACCCAATACTATCGGCTTGAAGCATCTGAAGAGGGACCTGACGGACTGCCAAAATCCGTGGTGATGTGCTCCATCGGGGGTGTGTTTTCAGATTCCAGTGTGGTGATGAAGATCATGGTGCCCCAAACCATCAGTCGTCTAGCAAGTCGGAAAGCAGATCTGGTCAATTTGTCCCTTTGCCTCGGCGTGGTCTGGACGATAGGTTTCACCTGGTTTTCAGTGCGAGAGGTGAGAAGGCGCCTCGTGGCGGAAAACTCACTCAGGAAAGCCAACGGAAAACTGGAAGTGGCCAATGCCCAAAAAGACCGATTGTTCTCGATCATTGGTCATGACATGAGGGCACCCTTGAATGGTGTCATTCGTCTTTCCGAATTGATGGCGCGGGCACCTGGCTCCTTTGAGCCAAAGGAAGTTGCCCGGTTTGCCACTAACATCAACCTGACGGGAAAACAACTCCACGGTTTACTGGAGAACCTTTTGCATTGGGCCCGATTGCAGACAGGTCAATTGTCCTTCGACGCCATTTCCCTGGATCTCTTGACCGTGATTCGACAGGTAGTGTTGTTATATCGCCCCCGGGCCGATGCCAAGAGGATTGAAATCGATGTAGACGTGATGGAGGGAATCATTGTCCTGGCCGATGTTGAAATGCTCAAAACGATCCTTCGGAACCTTGTCTCCAACGCTATTAAATTTACGGGAGAGGGGGGTGCTGTCAGTATCTCGGTTTCGGTGTTGGAAGGTTTTGTGCGTATCTCAGTTTCCGACACCGGTCAGGGCATGTCCCAGGGACAGTTGGAGGCCCTGTACAAGGTCAAGGCAAAGCCGAATATGAAGAGAGGAGCAGAGGAGGATTACGGAACCGGGTTTGGTCTGCTGCTTTGCCACGAGATGGTACGCCGTCATCAAAGTGAACTGGAGGTATACAGCGAGACGGGCGTCGGAAGTGAATTCAGTTTCTCACTGCCGGTAGCATCGCACGCCTTGTGATGTGAGAGCCGATATGATGCACCCAGTGAGAACCATTTTGATCGAGGATCAGGAGTTGTTGAGAAACGTCCTGGTCAAGACGCTTGAAATGAATCCTGATTTTGAGCTGCTCGGTGATTGTGCTGATGGATTATCGTGACAATCGCTTTGTCTGAAACTGAAACCGGACCTTGTGGTGACAGACATCGACATGCCGGCACAGGATGGTATCTCGATGGCCGAGGCTTTACTGAAGGAACTTTCATCTGTCCGGGTGCTGGCCTTGACGAATCTCAAGGATCCATTCACGATCAATCGGCTCCGTGAGGTCGGTATCCACGGTTATGTCGAGAAGGATCAACCCCTCGACATCCTGGAGGATGCGATGCGGACGGTGGCGCGTGGAGAACATTACTTCACCGCGATTGTTCACCAGGTAAGTTCCCAACTGGCCAGGGATCCCGTCGCCTTTAGTAAAATATTGAGTCGCCGGGAACAGGATGTCATTCGTCTGGTTGTTGCTGGATGGACCAGCAAGGAGATTGCCAGAAAGTTAAAACTTCATCCACGATCGATTGAGACGCACCGTTATCGCATCATGAAGAAACTCGAACTCAAGAACGTTGTCGATCTCATTGCCTATGCGGACAAACACGGGCTTCGGAGAGAGGATTCATAGTGTCGGTAGCATACGATCTCTCTCCCTGGAAACAGGTTTCCAGGCTCCACCAGATGCAGTCACACCCAACAGGTGTCCTGGTGTGCGCCCAAAGCTTGCCAAGGCGGACGTACGCCTGCTGGAAGGGATTCTTTTGACATGATCTGAAAAACGGGCTTTTGGTGCGTTTTTTTCCTCTTGTTTGCATGCCTCCAGCCTGTCTCTTCAGTTATCCTGCGCGATTCCGCGAAATGTGTTTCATGGTTGTGGGTTTCACATCTGGGTAATGGCTGCCTGACATCCTACGGGTGCAGCACCATACCGCTCCCCTGACCCTGCTGCTTGCCTCCTCTCCGGAAGAGGTTCCTTCACGTTCAACGTGAGCCTCCCCAGGAGGATGGAAATTGCTATCCTGCCTTGGTAGGAATGGAGAATGGTTCCCTGATGATTGAGTGACCAGGCAGCCACCAAAGAAAGAATTCATGCCAATCAACCATGAGCCACGGCTGAGGGCGCATGGTGATGGCTTGTCGATCATCAAATACTCGATGAGGTGGAGGCATCTCTGGACTCTTTTTTTCCCTTATGCATAATTTGCGGCATGACGATGGGCGAAGGAGAATCTGGGCGGGTAAAGGCAGGACAAGGGTCTCTTGACGATCCGAACCTGACCGCGCGGATGATGGAGGCCACCCATCTGCTGGAGGCGGTGGCCGCAGATCGCTCGATGCTTCTGGCACTTTCTCATGAATACCGTCATCGAATCCAGAAGGCGGCAGGGGATGTTTATTGTCCGGATGTCATCCAGCGGCGGCGCCTGAACAAGGCCACCCATCTGCGCCGTAAAAAAGAGAAAATCGCCAGGGATCAGGATAAACTGAATCACAGTGGGATTCGGACACTTAGAAAAAAAACTGTCTTCACGACTCCGAACGTGTATCCACCCACAGCCTTCGAATCCGCCGCTGCGCATGTGGACGAGGAACCTCCGCATCTGCTGGATCCCAGGAATTGCTACATATGCAAGACCGATTACTCCCAGGTACATGCCTTTTACGACCAGTTGTGTCCGCCATGTGCCGATCTGAATTTTCGTAAACGCACGGAAAGTGCCGATTTGTCCGGGCGGGTTGCGCTGCTCACGGGGGGACGCGTCAAGATCGGCTACCAGGCAGGGATCAAGCTCTTGCGCAGCGGGGTTTCCCTTGTGGTCACCACACGGTTTCCCCGTGATGCCGCACTTCGCTTTGCCAGGGAAGAAGACTTTGAAGCCTGGAAGGAACGCCTGCATGTCTACGGCCTGGATTTACGCCATACCCCGAGCGTGGAGGGCTTTTGCCGGCATTTGGCAAACACTCAGGATCGTCTGGATTTCATCATCAACAATGCTTGTCAAACCGTGCGGCGGCCCCCGGATTTCTATCGACATATGATGGAGCAGGAAATGGGATCCTTGGCCCAACTGCCAGCCGAAGCAAGCACCTTGCTCCATCGCTACGAGGACCTGAAAAGAGAAGCTCTCTCCGATGGTGGAACCCATTCGTTGATGCCATCCTCCGAGGATCAACTCGCAGGGTTGGCACATGCTGCGGCCTTGTCTCAGTCTGCAATTGCTGCAGAAGATTTTGATGTTCGTGAACACCTGTTTCCGGCCGGGAGACTGGACCAGGATCTTCAGCAGGTAGATCTAAGGAATCGCAATTCATGGCGCCTGTTGATGCACGAGGTATCCTCGGTTGAATTGATGGAAGTTCAACTCATCAACGCGATTGCTCCCTATGTGCTCAATGCTCGATTGAAACCACTGTTGACCAAAGGCCCTGAGCGAGACCGTCACATTGTGAATGTTTCAGCTGTGGAAGGGCAGTTCTACCGGAAATTCAAAACTACCCGTCATCCGCATACGAACATGGCGAAGGCGGCCTTGAACATGATGACCCGAACCGCAGCGGCAGATTATCATGGGGAGGGAATCCACATGAACAGTGTGGACACAGGCTGGGTGACCGATGAGGACCCGGTCGAGGTGGCGCAGCGGAAGACAGAACAACACCAGTTTCACCCGCCACTGGATATTGTGGATGGTGCGGCTCGTATTGTGGATCCGATCATGGATGGGTTTAATACCGGACAGCATATCTGGGGTAAATTCCTCAAGGATTACCGCCCCACCGATTGGTAAAGGAGACAAAGCAGGTGAGCAGGAAAAAACGAATCGAAACGGAGGGAGGAGATCCCTTGGGCCACAACCCTTTTGGCGAGCTGGATAAGCTGCATCTTCCGGAGGGGGGGGAGTTGCCTCCAGAACCTCCTGGTGGCCGAGGTGAGAAAAAAAACAAAAACCGGGGGCGAGTGGATATCATCCGTCAGACCGCACATCGTGGTGGTAAGACAGTCACGGTGGTGACGCATTTTCGGGGTATTGGCCTTCCAGAGAAAGAAGCCCTGGCGAGAAAAATGCAGAAATCCTGTGGCACGGGAGGAACCGTCAAGGATGGCAATATCGAGATCCAGGGGGAACAAAGGGAAACCGTGGCTGCCATCCTGAAAGAAGCCGGGTTCCGCCCTGTATTCGCCGGCGGTTAAAAACAACCTTTTATCCTGGGATTGCCGCGTTCGCTAAAACAGTGCACTTAGGGCTTCTTGCTGAGGGCTTTCGTGGTGCTCTAATGCGTAGAAACGCCATTATCTTGGTACGATTTGTCATCAAAAAGTCCATGGAATGGGTTAGGGTGCTGTCTCCGCTGGGCGTGTCTCGAAAGAAATCATCATTTTCCGTTAGGTTCTTTTGCCGGGTTCGGGATATGGTCGGTGCTTTGAATGAAGCCAACATTATTTTCCGACCTCGATCTTTCTCCCGAACTCGAAAAAGCCATCAAAAAGCTGGGTTTCGAACAAGCCTCTCCCATCCAGGCATCTGCCATACCTATCCTGATGCAAGGGAAGGATGTCGTGGGCCAATCCCAGACAGGCTCGGGTAAAACGGCCGCTTTTGGTATTCCGGCGATTGAAAAGACGGATCCTAAGATCAAGAACGTTCAAGTTCTGGTGCTTTGCCCTACGCGTGAGCTTGCTGTCCAGGTATCAGAAGAGATGCACAAGCTGGCCTATTATAAGCGTGGGGTGATGTGCCTGCCCATCTACGGGGGCCAGTCCTATGAGCGTCAATTTGCCGGTCTGCGTCAAGGGGTCCAGATCGTGATCGGGACTCCGGGAAGGGTGATGGATCACATGCGACGGGGAACCCTGAAGCTGGATCAACTCCACACGATCATCCTGGACGAGGCTGATGTCATGCTTGATATGGGCTTTCGGGAAGATATTGAGACTGTCCTCGAGGCACTGCCTGCGGTAAGGCAGACGGTTTTCTTCTCAGCAACGATGCCCAAGCCAATTCGCACCTTGATTGATACCTTTGCCAGGGCCCCGGAAAGCATTCAGATGGAACAGGAGGCGATGACCGTGCCGACTGTGGAACAATCTGTCTTTGAGGTGGACCGACGCTTCAAGGTTGAGTTGTTGACCCGCTTGATTGATGTGCATGACTTGAAACTGGGAATTATCTTCTGCAACACCAAGGCCATGGTTGACAACCTTGTTGAGCATCTGGTTGCGCAGGGTTACCAGGCAGATCGTTTGCATGGTGACATGAGCCAGCAACAAAGGGATCGTGTGATGAATCGCTTTCGGAAATCCGGCCTCGAATTCCTGGTGGCCACCGATGTGGCTGCCAGAGGGATCGATGTGGATGATGTCGAAGTCGTTTTCAATTACGATATTCCCTATGATCCAGAAGATTATGTGCATCGAATCGGCCGTACTGGGAGGGCTGGTCGCAGTGGTATGGCGGTGTCCTTTGTTTCAGGACGCGAGATATTCAAGATTCGAAACATCGAACGATTTACCAAGACCCCGATTCGACGTGGTAAGGTTCCAACCCTCCAGGACGTGGATGCAGCGAGGAACAGTCATGTGCTGAACAAGGTGCGGACAACTTTGGAGGAAAGCGACTTTCACACGCAGGATCACCTTGTCGAGCGACTTCTGGAGGAAGGGTTTTCTTCCACGGATATCGCGGCTGCCCTGCTATACCAGTTGCATGCCAGCGAAGGGAACCCCAGCAAACCAGGTCAACCAGATGAGTTGGGTGAACGCTATGCGGGACAGGACAGGCGACGTGGTCGCAATGACTGGGGCCGGGGTCATGATCGAGGTGATCGAGGTGATCGAGGTGATCGAGGTGATCGAGGTGATCGAGGTGATCCTCGCAGGGGGGGACGCAGGCCCGCATGGGAACACCGGTCCCGTTCCCGAGATGAGTATCAAGGATCGGATGATGGGTATGGAGGGAACAGGAGAACGTATGAGCGATCTTCAGCCCCAGGGGCAAGCAACAGGAGTGATAGCGAACCACGGCGAGTCCAGGAAAGGCGGGCCATGGAGCGAAGTCAACGGTTCCCTGGGAGCGTTGGGGCTTCCTCCACAAGAAAACCCACGGCAGCGGAGAAGACTGTTGCATCCCCTGTGGAAGTGAAGGTATCTCAGAAAAGTATACGCACGGAAGAGACGGAAGCATCCCCTGTGGAGGTGAAGGTATCTCAGAAAAGTATACGCACGGAAGAGACGGCAGCACCCCCTGTGGAGGTGAAGCCACGTCAGAAAAGCACCCATCCGGAGAAGACTGTTGCATCCCCCGTGGAGGTGAAGGCACCCCAGAAAAGTAACCATCCGGAGGAAACGGTAAGCAACGTTCAGGGAGCCAGCGCCACCTCTCAAACGACAGGGGAAGGTGAGGCATCGTCTTCCGCTTCCCCATCCCGGTCGAAGCAACCCAGAAGTCAGCTTCGTCTCAGTATCGGCAAGGAAGCGGGGGTGACAGCCGGTCAACTGAGGCAGGTGATCCTTGGTGAAACCGCCCTGCCGGAGAGTTCTCTGGGCAAAGTGGATCTCCAGGCGAAATACACGACCATTGAGATTTTTTCGGATCAGGCTTCCGTGGCTGCCAAGAAGATGAAGCGCGTGACGATTGTGGGGAAACGGGTCAAAGCCAAGCTTGTGTAATATTAAAGCGCCAGAAGCATGGCCATGGGACGCTTAGGCAGAGCCCCGTGGAATGGACGCTTGCCTCAGGGGGAACGGACATGGGGCCGGGCACTAAGCCATATCAGGTGGGAGGCTTTTCCTCAGTAATCCATGGGGAAGGAATGCCCTGAATACGCTCTTGGATCCGAGGATTGCGTTGGGATCACTGAAGCTCGTTGAGATGGTTCTTTTCCAACTGATCAATTTTAAAACAAGTTAAGCGTGGACACAATTGGGTTGATATTCGCAGGTGAAATTGAAAGTAAGTGACTCATCTGAAATACCCAGCAGGTGGATGCCCATGAAATGAGGGAACACTGTTCCAAGACCTCTCTGACAACAGCAAATTTAACTGATTTGTTGTAACTTTAAGGTGCAAAACCTGTAAGTTATTGATGGGGAAAATGGTCGGGGCGGCGAGATTCGAACTCGCGACCTCCTGAACCCCATTCAGGCGCGCTAGCCAGGCTACGCTACGCCCCGACCCCTGTCATTGCTGACAGGCGGTGATCATAATTGCCCGATTCGCCAGATTTCAACACCTTTTGAAGAAAATTTGATTCCATGCACCATCTTTTCCTATCATGCACCCCGAATGGCCGAAAGCAGACCCATTGAAGAGCGCATGCGCCAGGTATTGTCCGATTTTCAGGAAGCGGACTCGGCTTCGGTACGGGCAGGCGCATGGGGTATCGCGGTGTCTGGGGGGATCGATTCGATGGCGCTTCTTCACTTTTTGCATCAGACAAAACCACAGCACCAGCAAAGGCTCGTGGCATTTCACTTTGATCACCAGTTGCGCGGCTCGAAATCCCGTGAGGATGCTCAATGGGTGGGAATGGCCTGTGAGGCCCTGGGTGTTCCATGTGTTCAGGGACAGGGTGATACGCGCACATATGCCAAGGAACGGGGACTTTCCATTGAAATGGCGGCGAGGGAGCTTCGGCATGCCTTTTTTGCCACGCAAACTTCACGCCTGGAGCTTTCTGTCCTGGCACTGGGGCATCATGCAGACGATCAGGTGGAGCTGGTATTGATGCGTCTGCTTCGGGGAAGTGGTCCTTCGGGCTTAAGTGGCATGAAGGACCTTGAACAATCCTTCAAGGACTCCCGACTGACGCTTTGGCGTCCGTTCCTGGGACTGCGGCGTTCTGAGATCGAGACCTTTGTTCGAGCCCGGGATGTGTCATGGCGCGAGGATCTGTCCAATTTTTCCACGGAGTATCAGCGCCATCGTGTCCGTAATGTGCTGGTGCCTTCCCTGGCTGAGACTTTTGGTAGTGCATGCACCGAGGGCATTCTGCGTGCCTCGAGGCTTCTGGCTGCAGAACACGCCGTCGTATCTCATGCCGCGGATCTATGGGAATCGGCAGACGCTTCCGCAACGACCTACAACATGCTTCCTTTAGCGGTGCAGCGTGAGTTGATGCGTCGTTCCATGATACGCATGGGGGTACCTCCGGAGCACGATTGCATTGAGAGTCTTCGGAAAGCCACTGATCGGTCTATACACGTGTTGCCTGGCCATGTCCGTGTCCGTCGGGTGGAACATTTCCCGCTTTTGGAGATTTGTGAGCCGGTGGCCTCTGCGCATGCGAGCGACTTCATGCCCCTGCGCCTGGAGACAGAGATCGGGAATTTGAACTTTGATGGTGTTTCTCTTGAATGGAGTTTTCGGGCTGGAGGGAAGGATGACCTGGATGCTTTCCTGGGTAAGGAGGATCAGGAAATGTTTGATGCTGACCGGGTGGGAGTCCATGTCGTGCTGCGGCACTGGAGAGAGGGTGACCGTATGCGGATGATTGGATCGTCGGGAAGCGTCAAGCTTCAGGACCTGTTTGTAAACCGAAAAGTTGAGCGCAACCAACGCAGGCAACTGTTGATCGCTGAATCCGTTGGGAAAGGTATCTTCTGGGTGGAGGGTATGCGTATTGCGGAGGATTTCAAGGTGACTGAACAAACCCGGCGGTTCCTGCATTGGAAATGGCATCGCGCATTCTCAGGATGCGTCTGAGCCGTAAATGGCCAGGATTTCCATGGCACTTTTCCGCATGCGATCCTTGAGTGCCTGAGGTTCAATGACCTCGGCATGCGCCCCCCACCCGAGTGCCCAACGGTGTATCTCCACGAGGCTGCTGAGTGTGAGTGTCAACTCAACCCTGTCATCTGGCAGTGATCGAATGTTCTGTGATGGATGCCAGTTTTTTTCCCGAATATAATCCGCGACCTGGTGAGAGAACCGCATCACGACCTCGTATTGTTCCTTGCCCGAGTACACACCAAAACTCCCCTGCAAGCGGTCCTCGATGGAGAATTTTTCAGGGCGTTGAAAGGTGTCTCCCGTCTCCTGGATCGAAAGGATGCGCGAAGGCACGAAGGTGCGCAGGTCCTTTCTCAGATGACAGTGTGCGAACAGGAACCATTCACCATTGATGTTGGCGAGGTGGTAAGGGTCGATGACGCGGGTCTCGCCTTTCTTTTTTCCTGGTTTGCGGTATTGCAGTCCGAGCTGTTTCTTGCCTGAAACAGCCTTTGCAAGCTGGTCAAAAATCTTAAGGTCGAGTTGAGGATTTACACTTGTCCTGAAGGAAATGGAATCTTCCCAGGCGGAAAGGTTCAGTGAAATCGTATCCGGAAGTACTTCCTCGATTTTGCTGAAAGCGCTTACGAGTGGCTTTTCGAAGGTCGTGCCCCGGTATTGCTGGAGTGCTTTTTCCGCGACCAGGAGCGCGACCATTTCACCTTCGGTAATCTGGAAGGTCGGGAATCCAGCCACTTTTTCCGAGTAGTAGTAGCCGTATTTGGCGGGGTCATACTCCACCGGCAGATCCAACCGATCACGCATGAACTCAATGTCGCGATGAATGGACTTGGTGCTTACCTCGAGTTTTTCAGCCAACTTGGTTGCATTCGGATAATGACCGGCTTCAATGGACTGGTGAATTCGGAGCATCCGCTCCATGGGCGGGCGCGAGTGAATGTTCGAACGCGTCATTGTCGACTTTTGTGACAGGCAGCTTGATGCATGCCTGTTCCTTTCCACCCGTTTCCGCGGGCCGCGTAGGTTGTTTAGTGGTTGCTGTTGAGCCCGCAGGAGCCTCCCCTCCTAGAGCAGGCGCTTCATGAACTCCTCGTTTGTCTTATATTTCTTCAGGGCGGAGGTCAGCGTTTCCAGGGCTTCGATCGGGTTGATGTCGATCATCTCACGTCGTAACTTGTGGACGGCCTGGATCCATTTGGAACCATAAAGTTTTTCCTCTTTCCTGGTCCCACTCTTGGGAATATCCAGGGCAGGATAGAGGCGTCGATCCGCCAGTTTGCGGTCGAGGATCAGCTCCATGTTACCGGTGCCTTTAAACTCCTGAAAGATCAATTCATCCATGCGTGATCCCGTGTCGATCAGTGCCGTGGCCAGGATGGTCAGGGAGCCGCCTTCTTCGATTTTTCTGGCTGAAGCAAACATCTTGCGAGGTATCTCCAGTGCGCGGGCATCAACTCCCCCCGTCATGGTTCGCCCGCTGCCGCCGTGCACGCTGTTGTAGGCACGC
>JAAZXX010000062.1:0-321 GCA_014239995.1 Verrucomicrobiia bacterium | reverse complement strand
CGCATTGACGGAGCGTGTGAAATCCGTAACTTCCTCCGGTCGCTCGTCAATCAACAGCACGATCACCTCAACCTCCGGATGGTTCGTGGCAATGGCATTGGCGATCTGCTTCAGCACGGTTGTTTTTCCGGTGCGTGGAGGCGCCACGATGAGCCCACGCGTACCTTTCCCGATAGGGGTGACCAGATCAATGATGCGGGTCTCGATCTCGTCAGGAGTGGTTTCCAACTTGAATTTTTCGATGGGGTCAATCGTGGTCAGGTTTTCAATGCGCATGGTTTTCCCGTAGTCCTCCGGGGTCATGCCGTTGATTTCCTGGAT
>JAAZXX010000629.1 GCA_014239995.1 Verrucomicrobiia bacterium | reverse complement strand
GTTCATCGGGCGGTACACCCTGAGAGGTTAACTGACCGCCGATCCAGTCAGTTTCCTCGGTCATGATCACCCTCAAGCCGGAACTTAAAGCTGACAATGCAGCAGCGCAGCCGCCAAGCCCGCCACCGATAACAACAAGATCCGCCTTTAATTCCTTCCTCTTCGGTTTGACCAATCGACCGGAAAGCGAGTTACACCCGGCTAAACCTACCGATGTAATCGCCAAACCGGCGCCCAAGCTGAGAAAGCTGTCACGACGATTCATCATTTTTCGCTAAGAGGTCGCTTGGACGACCGGACATCTACTATTCCAGATAAAAGAAAGCCGAAAGCAAACCGACTAATAGGATTTTAAGGATTAATATGTGTGAGGTTTGTTTCATTTCCCTTCAGCTTTCAATTCTTCACCCGTATTGCCGCCGTGTTTGCGAACTTGGAAGACCATTGAGTGATGATGTTCAACTCGAGTGACTCTCCCTGAGGGTGAACCTCCTTTAACACCAAGAATCGATCACCATCTGGCGAAACATCGTAGGAATGGCCAGGGATGGTCAGGAAATCACCTTCATAGATCACGCCGGGAGGGCCGAAAGACAGGGGGGATGAACTTTCCAACTTACGACCGACCAGTTTTTGACGCTCCCGATAAATCAGTTCCGTTCCGTCCGCCATCCACACCGACTCCACGCCGTTGTCGAGCGACACCTGCTGCGGCATGCCACCGTCAATGGAGATCACGAATACCTCATAGGTGCCCCCGGTTTTGTCCATAGTAAAGGTCACCCACTTGCCATCTGGGGAAATGCGCGGCCCCCACTCGGTTTTTTCCGAAACCATCAGCCCTTCATGCCTCCCTGTTTCCTTGTCGAATATGGACAAATCCCACTTTGTTTTTTCCGAAAAGTGGTTGTAGACGTAGCGCTTGCCATCAGGACTCCAGGATCCCTCTATCTTCATGGTATCTGGCGAGCCTTCGATCAATTTTGAATGGTTCGGTTTAGCCAATCTGCGCGAGAAGAGCTCGTACAACTCTCCACTGGTGGAACTGAAGGTGAAACCCTCTCCATCTGTGTGCCACCTGGGAAATCCCTTGAAGCCGTTGGAAGGACTTTGCTCGACGACCGACTCTAACTTCGTCTCCAAGTCGAACATCCAGACGCTAGCCGTGGGCTCCCACACTTGGGCGAGCAGTTTGTCTCCTTTGGGGGAGAGATTGAACGTACCAAAAACCCGCTCCTTAAATCCCAGCGATTCCTCGTTGCCGTTGCGATCTACCCAAGTCAATTGACCCGCACCTCCAAATTCGCCCGGCAGGTAAACGAGTGTTCCGTTCTCTCTCGCAACGGTAAATTGACCGGCGTACCTCCCCGCAGATCGAACGCCTTCCTGTACCAACTGCTCATCCCCAACCAGTTCCAATGAACCGAGATTAAATCCCGTGGAATACAGATCTGATTTTCGGCCATAAACAATGTGCCCAGAGTCCAGATAGTGAGCACATCCTCCGTCGAATACCAGTTGTCGCGACACCCCTGTTTCAACATCCAGCAAATGTATCGAGTAACGCTTTTGCGGATTATTCTGGCTTGTCACTAAAAGTTGTCGACCCCCGGGCAATGCGTGAGGCCAAAGCGCCCCCGGGTGACCCTCAGCCTGTAGATGGGATTTAACCTCGACCAGCTTCGATTCCCCGCCTTTTTCACTGATTGAATTGATCACCCCCCCTTCCCTGATGGTAAAGAATATGATCCCGTTGTCCGCCCATGTTCCGCCCATCGAATTGGTCGCTTCCGCCAAAATCTGAGGACTCCCTCCGTTCATGGACACTTTTTTAAGTTTATTCTCGGCGATGAATGCCACCCACTGGTTATCCGGAGAGAGGAATGGAGCAAAGCCGCCTTCCGTTCCGCTGATGGGCTCCACCGTTTCCAGCCCAAGGCTGCGCTTGTACAAAATCGTGCTTGTTCCGTTCTTCGCCGCATAGACAAAAAACGAACCATTCGAAGCAACCGCAAGATGTGGCACCGATACCCCACCCCACATTACGGAAGTGTCGGCCAAGGGAGCATTATTCGGCAGGTTAATGGATGCGTTGATAACCACCGTCATCGGGGCTGAGTCTTGCGGCTTGCTGGAAGCTCCCGAAAAAAACCAGCCTATTAACAAGCCCAACGCGCAGCTTGCCGCCAACGGAAACAGCAAATTGGATCGCCTGTTTTTCTTTCTCCGATGGGAAGGTAATTTTGTGGAGGCTGCGATGTTTGTGGTCTTGATACCCGGGACGGTAACTCCGTTAATAGAGAGCCCTCGCAGCAGTTCTTCAATTAGTCCGGATTCGGATAGAGAGAATACCTCCAAGTGCTGGATACCGGTGAGTTGGTATTTCAGGCGTGACGGTATCTCCGCCTCTTCAAGATAAACCGGAAGAATCACCTTACCCGACTCCGAGGAGAGCATCACTTCCTTGACCACGTTCGGCGAATCGGTCGAGTGACTGGACACCATCATGATCAAGACCTTGCTGTCATTAATTGCCTCTACAATCGCCTCAGACCACAGCGTAGCCGCCTCGATGCCTCCATCATCCATCCAAACCGACACCCCCGCACCACGCAACTGTTCGACAATGCGATGAACCTCCTCAAAATCCTGACTCGAGTAACTGACAAATACCTCGGCACTCATTTTATGTTAATCCGCTG
>JAAZXX010000628.1 GCA_014239995.1 Verrucomicrobiia bacterium | reverse complement strand
ATACCAGAGGTGTTAGCCATCCGCTATGTTGAAACTAAAGGTAACGGGTATTCCCTCCGGGATGGCTTGACCATCTCCGTCAACGCCTGAAAAGTCGCCGGTATTGGGTGAGGTGGGTTCGTTGCTTCCATTGACATCACCTATCCAGATGCGCCCTACCTGGACCGCATCCGTGGTGCGACCTTCGAAGATCGTGACGCTGTATCTGCCCGGGTCCAGGTTGGAGATGCGGAACTTGACTTCTGTTCCCGCAGTATCCGGGTTGCGATAAAGGTAATCGTCCTTCACGACATAGGGGACATCGATGGTGTCGTAGATCACGTCCAGGTTTTCGTGAGTCGGGTTGTTGCCGATCATTCCCTGTGCTTCGTCATCGGTAATGGTCAGGGTGACATCCGAATCGGCCCCGCCGGCGAAGTCCCTCAGGTTCCAGACCGCGTTCCCATCGTCAAATTCCTCAAAAGTCCAGTCGGGGAACACGTCCCAGTCCTCCAGTTCAACACCATCGGCATCGTTCTGGTTGGCCCCAAAATCCATTTTGAACAAGCCTGTGTTGGTCTGGGCCTGAACCAATGTTCGAATGATCATGCCACTGATGCCACCGGAATTGTCTTCCATGTGGGCATACCACAGGTGACTGCCCTCGGTGATATCGAAAGTGAAGGTTTGGGGGATGCCTTCAGGCACGGCTTGCCCATCGGCATCGACACCCGAAAAATTGCCGGTGTTAGGAGCACTGGGCTCGTTGCTGCCACTGCTGTCACCTACCCAGATACGCCCTACCTGGACGGCATCCGTGGTGCGTCCCTGGAAGATCGTGACGCTGTAGCGTCCCGGGTTGAGGTTGGCAATGTCGACCAGGATCTCGGTGCCTGCGGTGTCGGGATTTCGGTAGAGATAGTCATCCTTGACCACGTATGGAACTTCGACCCCATCATACACGACGTCCAGGTTTTCATGTGTCGGGTTGTTTCCCGTCATGCCCAGGGCATCCTCGTCGGTCATCGTGAGGGTGACGTCGCTATCGGCACCTCCTCCAAAATCCGTTAGATTCCAGACCGCGTTGCCATCGTCGAAATCGTCATAGGTCCACGTGGGGATCACATCCCAATCCATGAGTTCAACGTCATCCGCTTCATTCTGGTTGGCACCAAAGTCAATCTTGAAAAGACCGGCATGGGTGGTGGGTGCGAACATTATGCTGAATGCTGCAATGAGGATCGCTAAAAACGTCCAGTATGCTGTGTTTCGTTTAGTGTCCATGATAGTTTTTGTATTGTTGTAACAGTATTTTGATGACTGTCGGGGTGAAAGCCAAAACCGTCTGTTGCTTTGGTCTTGTCGCTTCCCTACAGAGGATTACGCAAGGTCTACCCCAAGCTTTTTTATGGAACATGCATAATTAGCCAATGTCAATGCATATCCAGTAAGTCAGAAATGAACGAACCCCGTCTGTTATCGATAAGCTCATCCTTCCAGGAGGATCCCCAGGTCATCAGGGCAGGGTACGTGCAATCAAGTTTCCGATCGCTTGATAGAGGTCTGAGTATCTGCACGCGTAAAGCAGGTAAATGCCCACGTAGGCAAATACGATCAGGGTATAAGGAATCCACGCCCTTCGTTTGAGTATGTCACGTGTCAGCAAAACGAGGGCAATCCCTATGGTGACCATGCTGGAGATGAATATTCCTGTTTCAGATGTCACCTCGAAGAAAGTTCCAAGTAATCGGTTGAGCCCGGGAAGCACCATGAGCAAGCCGGTTCCGATGATGTATCGCATATGGCGTTCGGGCTGCTTCCGGTAGACCATCGCCAGGATGTAAAAGCATGTGAAAATGCACCACTGACCCAGGCTGAGGGCCTGGTCTGCGATCGCCTCGCGAGGGGAACCTGATACGATACCCTTGTGGTAGGACATCCGGGTGATGAGAAACATGGATAGGATGATCAGGGGAGCCACGATGTAGGACAACTTACCGACACGGTGATGCATGTTCCTTTTTCCAAGCCCGATCAGCAGGGGCTGTATGATCAGCATGAGTATCCATGTGGACATCAGAAAACCGTGGACATGGTGCATCCATTGGAAAGGCTTGAAGCCTGGGAAATGAATGAAGTAGGTCCTGTAAAAACCAAGGTGAATCAGGCCATACAATACAAGAAAACAAAGGGCGATTTGGATGTATGTTCTGGAAGAACTGTTTTGATTGTCCATGGATGGTAAATATCGGGGAGCCTGCAAATGATTGAATACAACTGTAATATCCTTCAAAAATGGAGTGGTTGACAAGTTGGAATTCCAGGTTGTGTGCCGTGGGATGCGATGATTCCTGGACCCCATGGAACCAATGGTCTCGCTGGAAGCTGTGTTCGCCTCGTCTCTGAAGGTTTAAAGGGGGGCGGGGACGGGTTGACTCAGGCAGTGCAGCGATCCCAGGCCCCATATGAGGTCCAGGCTGTGGATGCCAATCACCTGTCTTCCAGGGAAACATGCTTCAAGGATGTTCAGCGCAGGCCCATCATTTGGATCGTTGAATGTGGGAACCAGGACCGTTTTGTTGAGGATGAGAAAGTTTGCATAACTAGCTGGAAGTCGTAATCCATCAAAGTAGATGGGGGCCGGCATGGGTATTTCTACCAACGTGGGTGCTCTGCCGTTTTCCAGGGTTGAGCTGCGAAGTATCTCCCGGTTCTGTTTCAGTTTC
>JAAZXX010000627.1 GCA_014239995.1 Verrucomicrobiia bacterium | reverse complement strand
TTTATCAACCGAACAATTCGCGCATCACAATTCCGCTACTGTCACCAAACTTCTCCATCGGGACGTCCATTGCATTCCCGATTCTGGCAAACAGGTTGGACAAGGCGTTCGTCTTCTCATCGTAGGTTATGAATTGGCCGCTCTTGTGGCCCATTTGCTTACCACCTGCCATGATGATCGGAAAATTCGTATTGTCGTGAACCTTGGAGGTCGCCGCTCCCTGAAAGATGAGAGTGCGATCAAGCAGACTGCCGTCGCCCTCCGGGGTTTCCTTGAGGCGATTAATGAAGTAAGCCAATTGTTTGGCCACGAATTGATCCCAAATACCCCAGTCCTTGAAACCTTCTTTTCCTTTGCCCGCGGAATGACTCAATTGGTGAAGGTCCTTGGTGAGACCGATGCGTTTGGAGAGATTGTTGGTAGGCGCTGTACCACCTTCGGAAGCAATTTGATAAGTCGCGACACGGGTAATGTCTGATTTGAAGGCGATATACATCAAGTCGTACATCGTCCGGATGTAGTTTTCCACATCGGTAAACTCGATATCCAGCTTGATTTCAGGAGGCGCGGTCGCTGCCTCTTTTTTCGCCCATAGTTGATCATTGGCAATTTTCTTTTCCAATTCGGAAATCGCTTGCAGGTACTCCTCGAGAGTTCCCTGATCTTCCTTCCCAAGGTTGCGCCTGAGGTCCTTCGCATCCTCGTGAATTTCGTTAAGCAAATGAGTTTTCCCCTGCAATCGATCCAAGGCCGCTGGACTGCTTGTGACGTACATGCGTTCGTAGATTTTCTTCAGATTCGACCAGGCAGGAATCCCTTTTCCATCCTTATCGTAAGACAAGGTGTAGTTTCTGGTTAAACTCCCGACTCCACCAACAGTGGAAAGCGGCATGGAGGCCAATTGCGTCTTCCCTGCGTGGTGGTTGCTGATCGCTTGATCAATGGATATCGAGTTAAGGGCGGTCTTCCCTTTTATCATTTCCTTGGAGGTCAGGAAGCCAGTCGGGTTGACGTGGGCATCTCCACTATTCCGATTTAATGGATGTGAGAGACCGGAGACGACGGAAATGTCCTCGCGATAAGGGTTCAAAGCCGCCTGACTGGTCCGGAACTCATAGCTTTTGCCGCCGCCTTTAGGGAACCAGTACCAGTCCTCATGCTGAGGATCCTTTTCCGGTGGCAGGCTTACTCCATTAGGGAAAAAGATGAATGCCGAACGCTTGGGTAAGGCTTTGATGGCTTTTGCCTCTTTGCCCACGGCCATCGCGTTGAGGAAAGGAAGCCCCAGAGAAAGGCCCGCCCCTCTCAAAAAAGTTCGTCGCTTAATATGCCAAGATTTAGATCCCATTCCGTTATGTTTTTTCTTATCTGTTTGAAAACGCTTCGCTTTTGACAATCTCTCTAATCAAATTAGGGACAGAATACTGCTTTGCCTCAAGCTGGTCAACTAGCCTGTTCACCAGATCTTCGTCATGAAAATCGATATCCCGCGAGAGCCCATAAGCCAGAATCCGCTCCACCAAACCTTTGGCGAAATCCCTTTTCCGATGATTGACCAGATAAGCCTTTAGTTTATCGATGCCATCCACGCTAGCCCCATCCGGCAGGGTAGATTTACACTCGATCTCCAGGTAGTTTTTTTCGAAGGCGGGCTGCTTTTTATTTTTTGGCTCGCTTCCCTGATCCTTTGGCGGGTCGGATGCTTTGGATACAACCAGGACTTTAGTTCGCCAAAGCCCGCTGGCATCGAAATTTTCAAAGGGAATTCCCCAGGGATCAATTTTCTGATGACAACTCCGGCAGGCTTCATTGTTGCTATGGGCAAACAGCTTTTGATTGAGAGTCATTTTATTGAAACCGGGGATGCTTTCATCGAGCGGCGGCACGTTTGCGGGCGGATCGGGGGGGGGGGCGTGAAGGATCACGTCAGCGAGCCAAACGCCACGGAGAATGGCATGAGAATTCATGCCGTCTGAATTACCAATGAGAAACGTGCCCTGGGTCAGCAAGCCGCCTCGATGCGATTTTTCATCCACTGGGACCTTTCGGAATTCTTCACCTCTCACGCCCCTGAGTTTGTAGAACCCAGCTAATGTCTGGTTCACGAAAACATGATCCGCCTGCAGCAAGTTCAATGCGGAAGAACCATTCCGAAAGACGTCGTTAACGGCTTCGTAGGTTTCCTTATGCATCAGTTCCTTGATCGTATCCTTGAACTTGGGGTAGTAGTTCCGATCAACGGCGACGTTACCCAGTTGAGAGGTTTGCAACCATTGGTCGGCAAAACGTTCCACCCACCTCCTCGATTTCTCATCCTTCAACATTCGCTTCACTTGAGACTCGAGTTCCGGTTGTAGGATTAGGCTCCCTTCGGCAGCGGACTTGAGCAAGGGCTCATCGGGAACCGAACACCACAAGAAAAAAGCGAGTCGCTCAGCCAGTTTGAAACTCGCAGCTTCTTTACCCCCAAGATTCCCCGAAAGCCCGAGATAAAAGAACTTGGGCGAACACAAGATTTCCTTGTAAGCGCTCAGAAGGGCGAGGGCAGGAGGTTCCTCTTTGGCATTACGGTCATAAACCTGCTGATACTTTTTGAGTTCCGCCTTGGTGGGCGTTCTCCGAAAGGCTTTCGTGACGAAGGAAGAAATCTTCCGGGCAACCTGTTGGTTAACTTCAGATTCCCCGAGGTCATGAGGAATCAAAGTCTTCACCAA
>JAAZXX010000626.1 GCA_014239995.1 Verrucomicrobiia bacterium | reverse complement strand
GACATGCCCTCCTCGTTGGGTTCTGGATGACGCCCATCAAAACCGGGATTCAAGTAATCGTGGAAGAGTATGGTTTCTGCCTGAGCTTCCCCAAGTAAGGCGTCGAGGTATCCACGACCTGTCCCATACATGCATTCGATAGCCAGCTTGAGTCTGGCTCTCTTGAGTTTTTTGAAATCGATGATCTTGCGTATCTGTGCAAAGTAATCTTCTCGAGGATCGATCGTCTTACATTGGAACGATGCAGCATCTTCTGAATGCCATGTCCAGCCATTGCGTTGTCGTTTGACAATATTTTTCTCGATCTTGCTGGTAACCTGCAGAGGGGCTGGGGCTCCACGGTGTGTGGAGAACTTGATTCCCTGGTATTCAGCCGGGTTGTGACTGGCGGTCATGTTAATACCGCCAATGGCCTTGTGCTTCTGGATCGCATGCGCGATGACAGGGGTGGGTGTATCGCGATTACACAGGAGGGGTTTGAAACCGTTGCTTGCTAACACTTCTCCCGCAGTGGTGGCGAAGTGAGGCCCCATGAAGCGCGTATCGTGCCCAAGAATGATCAGCGGTTTGAGTCCCTTGATCGGTGATCTTGAGCGCTTCATCTCGCTCTTCAGATAGTCCGCGATTGACTGTGCCACGAGGGTAACGTTTGCATAGGTAAAATCCCGTGCGATGATTCCTCGCCATCCGGAGGTGCCAAATTTGATGGATTCCATGTAATTCAGATTGGTGGTCCGCACCTTAACTCTTCCAGTCGAAGGCCTCCTTCTTGATTTCATAAACAAAGCCAACAAGAAAAAGTAAAAGAAACACCATCATGGAACCGAAAATCAGATGGGCATGTTCGGTAAGCATATCCTTGTAAACAACGGCCCACGGGTAGAGGAAGACCACCTCGACATCGAACAATATAAACAACATCGCCACGAGGTAAAATTTGATCGAAAATCTTGCACTGCCTTTTCCATCTGGAAGCATGCCGCACTCGTAGGCAGTATCCTTGATGCCGCTACGGTATCCCTTCTTACCCACCAGAGCGGAAAAGAGGAGGGTTCCGAAGGCGAACAAAGTCGCTACTGTTCCAAGCATCAAAACAGGGATGTATTCCGCGATTTGCGATTCCATCCATGTAGACTAAAAGGGGGGGCAAGTCCTTGGCAAGTGGATTTCCGATGGGATGATTCACTGACTCGTCCAGGATATTCCATTATGCCCGCCAAGCGACGGAATCCAGTGTCTTAGCTTGTCAAAACAGGATGGCTACTCCTCCTTGCCATCAAGTCAGGTTGCTGCAAAGAACTTCAAAGTATCCAGCCAGAGGTATCTAATCAGGGGCAAGATGGGAGCATTCCATGGCCATTGGCTCTTTATTGATTCTCCATGTAACCATCCTTTAATTCACAATAAAGCTTTGATATTGCCTGCTGAGAGGGCATGTAAGCATCCAAGTCGGATGAGATGAAGGCCAGTTCGGTATTTCTTCGCAGATCATTTGCCCAATTGAATCGGTGTTTTAGTCGGAAAATAGTATATATATATAGCATTAGAAATACAAATGAAAAACTTTAAATACTATTTTAAGACAGGCTCGGGCAAGTCAGCGTTTTCTTCAGAGGAGTTCCCCACTCCCACCTCCTGAGCGTTTGTTGCCCGGGTCTTTTTGTTTTCAAAAAAAACTGGTTGACGTTCCTCTAGAAATTGGAATACCTTCCGTGTCCCGTTGGTAACGGGGGCGTAGCTCAACTGGTTAGAGCGCTGCCCTGTCACGGCAGAGGTTGCGGGTTCGAATCCCGTCGCTCCCGCCATTTATGGCGTTTTTCCTACTGGTAGTGCGTTTGCCTGCCAGGCAGACTTTGATTTGTCGAGCCGATTCAGTCTTATCCAACGGCATCTCAATCAGGACCCCGTGAGCATGCTTGGTCGAATTGATCCTAGAGCACTTCATGTGCGCGTTTCAGAGCGCCCATCTGCGTGGAAGGTGGAGCTTCTTCAGGGTGTCTCCTTTCTCTGCTGTCTTTTTCTGCTTGGACAGAATTTAACGTTACCTGCTCTGGCACAACCCTTTGTGATAAGCGAAATCATGGCTAACCCTCAGGGTGGCGGCTTTTTAGACGAGGACGGGGAGGCATCGGATTGGATCGAGATTTACAATCGTTCAGACGCTCCTCAAAACCTGGGCGGATGGTCCCTTTCCGATTCTGAGAACAGTCCACGCAAGTGGAGCTTTCCGGAGAAACTGATCCAGCCTTATGAGTTTCTCACCGTATTTGCTTCAGGAAAAGACTATCGGGATGCCAGTCGTCCCTTGCACTCTAATTTCAAACTTTCGCAAGAGGGTGAATTCCTTGGATTATTCTCACCAGAAGGTATCTCAACAGGGCTGTTTAAAGATGGTTTTCCCCGGCAATTCAGAGGGGTCTCCTACGCCGTCCGACATCAAGGTGAGATCCAGCATATTCGGGAACCCTCCTTCAAATTCAAGGTCCCGGAGAACGCGGACGTGGACCTGATATGGATGGATCGAAAATTCGACGACTCGGAATGGTCTCAGGGGAGTGGTGGAATCGGTTTTGACACCAATAGTGGCAAGCCCCTGTTGCCCTTCATCGATACGAATATTGCTTCTGCAATGAGATCCAAAAGCAGCTCTCTTTACATCCGCTATACATTTCATGTTCCCAGTGAAGGTGGGTTTCTTAGATTGCGTATGCTTTATGAT
>JAAZXX010000625.1 GCA_014239995.1 Verrucomicrobiia bacterium | reverse complement strand
TGTAAATCAAACATGGTCTACCTGGAGTTTAGTACCGGGGCTTATCAAAAAAAATGATATGCATTGAATATACTACTGGCCAGGTTCCGTCGGAAGGCTTGTGCCCGAGGAACCGATCTGTAAATATCTCGACTTCTCCGTGGATTTAGTCCGGATTCATGATCAACTATTCGACAAGTCATTACGTCCCTAACAAAGGAATCCGATACCGGATTCCTTGGGTGGTGTTGTGCCTGCTAATTACCGCCCCCCTGCTCTCCAGTGGAGATTTACAGCCAGAGACCACGCTCATCGAACCCAAGGCAAAACCCTCC
Source organism: Verrucomicrobiia bacterium (assembly GCA_014239995.1). Classification (GTDB taxonomy): domain Bacteria; phylum Verrucomicrobiota; class Verrucomicrobiia; order Limisphaerales; family AAA164-E04; genus AAA164-E04. Next base: position 2,406 of record JAAZXX010000625.1, on the reverse strand, counting down.
ATTCAAGCGATCCGGGTGGAAAAGGGTCCCCAGATAGACGGACGCCTCGAGGAACCTCTCTGGGGGGAAGCACCCGCGGCAGGGCCCCTCTGGCAATATGAACCCAATCAAGGCCACGAAATGACGGAACGCACCGAGTTCCGCGTGGTCTATGACGATCAAAACCTCTACATTGGTGTTTGGTGCTTTGACTCGGAACCCGACAAGATCAATGCGCGCGTCATGCAGCGTGAAAATCGTGGTATATACAGCGATGACTACCTCTACATGGCCCTGGACACCTTTCACGATCAACGCAACGGCTACATTTTTGTGGTCAATCCGAATGGAGCACGCTACGACCAGATTGTCAGTAACAACATTTTTCTGAATTCCAATTGGGATGGCGTATGGAGGGCCGCCGCATCCATTGACAACGAGGGATGGAAGGCCGAGCTGGCCATCCCTTTCAAGTCACTGAGTTTTGATCCTGCTGAAAGCACCTGGGGATTCAATATCAGCCGTTCGATTTCCCGCAAGGTGGAACGAGGGAGGTGGACTGGCGCCGAACCTCATCTTCACACCTTTCATGTCAGCCAGGCAGGCGACATTCTGAATCTTTCGGGTTTAAAACAGGGCTTGGGCATTGAAGTCTCACCCTACGCGCTGGCAAGGCTGGGACGGAAGGACAGTCACAACAACATCACAGCTGATTTTGGCACGGACGCGCGTTACCGCATCACCCCTAAACTGAGCGCCACCCTGAGCTACAACACGGACTTTGCCGAAACCGAAGTCGACCAGCGACAGTTTAATTTTACCCGATTTCCATTATTTTTCCCGGAAAGACGCGCCTTTTTCCTGGAGGACAGCGGGGTTTTCGAATATGGCGGACTGACTTCAAGTGGTCGTTCGCGTGGCTTGAGCAGACCGGTTATTCCTTTCTTCTCACGCCGCATCGGCAGGGACAACAATGGAGCAACAGTCCCGATCTTGCTTGCCGGAAAAATGGCTGGACGCAGCGGGAAGTATAACATGGGATTTATGGACGCCATGCTGGAAGACCACCAAGGACTTGGCATGCAGAATGTCTTTGCCGGACGAATCACTCGGGATATTTGGGAGCAATCCAGTGTAGGCATGATTTCCACCATGGGGGACCCAAACTCGGCAAGAGACAATTATTTGATCGGACCTGATTTCCGGTATCGAACAGGTCATTTCATGAATGATAAAGTAATCGAGGCCAATGTGTTTGCCCTGGGTTCTCAAACCGATGGACCGACATCAGAAACAGGATATGCCTACGGCTCGTCCCTTGCTTATCCCAATGATCTCTTCAATATCAAGGCTCAGTTCATCGAGATCTCCGACGCCTTTGACCCTGCTCTGGGTTTTGTAAGACGTCGCGACGTGCGAGGTTATTACACCTACACAAGCTGGAATCCCCGCCCCAGTCGACCTGCGTGGCTCCGCCAGTATCATGTCTCCTACACCACGGAGCATTTTACAGACCTCGACAACACGCTGGAGACAGGAGAACATCGCTTCACCCCCATATGGCTTGAACTGAATTCGGGCGACGACATCTTTCTGAGCTACACAAGGGAATTCGATGGACCCAATCAGCCCTTCAGTATACTCCAAGACTTGACTATTCCCGCAGGCGAATACGCCTGGGATCGCTACATGCTTGGAGTGGATTTTGCCAGTCGTCGGCAAGTCTCAGGCGAATTATCCCTTTCCTACGGGGATTTTTATCTGGGAGATCGATGGAGAACCGAGGCCGAGATCACCTACTACCCATGGAAACGACTGGGGCTGGGCTTGGACTACGCCTATAATCACATCAACTTCCCTCAGGGTGTCGCGGACGCCCACATCGGCGCAGGCAGAGCATTGATCAATTTCACCACCAATCTGACTTGGGCGCATCTAGTTCAATATGATAGCCTTTCAGACTCGGTGGGCTACAACAGCCGCCTTATCTGGGAGTATCGTCCAGGTTCAAAATTCTTTGCCGTTTTCAATCAGAATTATCTAACTGAAAACCTGAAGCTCACTCTCCAACAAACGGAGCTTGCCATGAAGGTGGGAGCCATTTTCCGCTTCTGAGCGTCAATCATTTCCGCCATCCAAGGGCAATTCAACCATTTTCCATGGAAGTCCATATTGGTTCATGTCCGCCATGAATGGATCAGGTTCCAGTTGTTCCAGATTAAAAACTCCCGGCGGTGCCCAGGATCCAGTCAACATCTGTTTGGCTCCAATCATGGCTGGAACCCCGGTGGTATATGAAATGGCCTGTGACCTGACCTCCTGGAAACATTTCTGGTTTTTTTGAAACAGTTCCAATGATTGTACCTGATGTATATGGTTTCAAGTCATTTACATCAATTTCATTTCTAAGATGATCCCCAGTTCCTT
>JAAZXX010000624.1 GCA_014239995.1 Verrucomicrobiia bacterium | reverse complement strand
TCGAAGCCCTCCCTGTACCCCCCAGACGCCAAATTTCCGACCAAAGGTCCCGTAGATGGCATGCACAGCCTCCCGATAAGTAAAGCTGTAACCATCGATGACGGGATTGATAGGAACGTACAGCCCGCCAGTCCAAAATGAGCTATCTGGCGTCAGGTACGTGTACTCGTTTCGCTTTTCCGACAAGTTGGATTTCCAACCCCATTCCAACTTGCCATCATTCCTCAGGGGTTTTTCAAAGTCTATTTGCGCGACCGTGCGCGCGTTGAAATTTTCTTGGAGATTGGTGTCCAAAATCGTCATCGCTCCCTCACCAACCAATGACTCTTGGATATAGCCGTCATCGGATGATTCGGATTGTGAATGGCGAATCATGGCTCGAATAAAATGGGCGGGATTCCCGCCGAATTCTTTCCGGTAGCTTCCATCCAAGTCCCAACCAATCCCTTGACCATAATTCGAAGAATGTCGTTGGGTATGCGTTCCGTAACCTGAACTCCAGGTTTCTTGATTGTTCAATGAATCAAGGCGCTCAGAATCATTTCCGTTATAATTTGCGCTGATGGAAACCACCTCAGCAGGGGAAGGATACCACTCCATCCCCACCTTCCCTCCAAGGCTTTCTCGCAATCGGTTTCCCTCTCGGGTTTGCTTTAAGGTGGATATGCTATCACCGGCGTAAAAAGTTCGATCGGTGATCCCGTACGAAAACTGATCCCGTTGATTCCAGCTTCCATTGCTGAAAAAACTGAATTTTTCACCTTTGTAATTCAATGAAAGCGAAGCATTGTAATTCTCGCCCGTTCCAGGAGTTGCCTGCGCTTGGCCGTGAAACCCTTCGAGCTTATTCTTTTTTAGGATGATGTTCAAAATGCCCGCCATGCCATCGGGATCGTATTTCGCGGAAGGGTTGGTAATTACCTCTACCCGGTCAATGGAGCTTGCGGGAATTTGTTCGAGAAAAGCATTCTGCGATGCTCCAGCCATTCCCGAAGGTCTGCCGTCTATGAGGATTTGAACGTTGGGCGAACCCCTGAGGGAAATATTTCCATCGATATCCACGGCGACTGAAGGAACATTGACCAAGAGTTCACTGGCCGTTCCGCCTGCCGACGAAAGATCGGAGCCCACATGAAAAACCCGACGGTCAATCAGCATTTCCAGGCTGCTCGCTTGTTCGGCTACAACAGCCTCATTGAGATTGTTGATGCGGGGTTTCAAAGGGATTACGCCAGCGTCAACCTGGATGCTCGCTCTAGGGCTGAGCGCAATAGGAGAAGAGGTCCAAGGTTCATACCCCATAAAGTTGGCCTGCAATTGATAACGCCCCAGAGGAATTTCAGTCAAAAGAAAGGCACCATTTTCATCGGCTAATTGTCCCGTAGTAATCGTGCTATCACGAAGATTCATGAGGCTCAAAGCTGCAAAGGGAATCGGCGCACCATCTCTGAGCAGCTGCGGGCGTGTCGTCAGTGCATGTGTGGAAAGTGTGACGTCACTGTGCAGCAGAGTGCCATCCAGGTCTGAGATGTAGAGAAGGTCTGTCATCTGCGTTGCTACCGGAGACGCCCGCTGAACCGGTCGCTGCCCAAATACTGTCGAGAACGCGAGTAATCAGCTGCATATCCAGGTCCGCATGATTCTGCCAGCCGGGATGACGGTTCGAGCTGATCTCGCCCAGGGATTGCACCGCAACATGCTGCCCTTCGGGAGGGGAATCGTGTAACAGGCGCAACAGGTCTGCAACCGCTTCCTGGTAGTTGAAGCCGCGCATGGACAGGGGCCGAGGGCACTGACGGCTGCGGCCCGAACGCCCAGCACGTGGGATTGACTCAGTCGGCTTAAGGCGGGCCCTGCGATTGCGTTGGACAGGCGCACAAGCTTGCGGCGGCTTTCAGCTCTTCTGCTGATCCCAGGACATGGCTTCGCCGCGAACGATCCGCGACCGCCGCTCGTAACGTCCGGGCCACTCTACTGGCAGATCTCCATTTTCAACCATGAGGCTTAATGGGTTCAGTTTCGTTTTCAGAGGCAGCTGAACGCGCTGTCGTTTTCGTTCCGACTCGAAAAGAGCCATCATAATTTCCTGCACAGTTCGTGCCGGGCCGGCACCGCTGATGGGCTGGTCGATCTTGCCCTCTACCCAGTCAATGGCTTCCTGGCACTGATGGGCCCAGGCATCCTGCCAGGGCTCGTCGAGTTCAATCCAGCCATTGGAGGTATTGCTCAGATAGCGCACGGTGCCGATTTCGAAGTTGTATCGCGCTGAAGGCCCCTCGGGCATGTACATGGGCGCGTCGGAGGGAATCTCACTCTCCGGTCGCAGCCCCGTCCCCAACTCCATGATGCCACGCGTGCCGATGACGCGACAGCCCTGGCCGAGGCCACGTACGAGATTGCTCTGAATCAGGATGGTTGCACCATTGGCGCAACCAGCCAGCCCCATGCATGCATCTTCGGCGGGTAGGCCCCGTTCCGTCTGGTCCGTTGTGCGCTCCACGGTGCCCATTACCCAGTCCACCATCGGCTCGTTCATCAGGAACAGCGCGAGGCGGACGTTGTGCGAGTTGTTGTTGAGCAGGTTGCCGCCGTCTTCCATCTGCACCTGCAGGACATCTCCAATCACACCTTTATAGAGTTCCGGTTTCAAGATCATCGTGGCACAAACCAAAAGACCTCCAGCACTTCCCCCGCTAAGACAAATCTCTCCCTTTTCGGTAT
>JAAZXX010000623.1 GCA_014239995.1 Verrucomicrobiia bacterium | reverse complement strand
ATGTTGCACGCCCAAAGGACTGGTCAGGAACCTGTCTGGGGTAATGCACCTGATCGACAATCGTATTTTCGGGTCCCATTAGATAGAGGTTTCCACCTTTCCGCTTGAGGGTGAAGTTTGCATGGTAAACGGGCCGGAGCGTGCCCAGGGAGGGATGGATTACAAAGTCGGAACTGCTGCTGCTGATATTGAATCCTGCAATCGCCAGGATATTGGTTCCTGGACGCAGGATGTTTGCATGCTCGGAAAGATCGAACAGTTCAGGCACGAGCCCTTCATGGCTTTGGGTTGCGCGACTTTTGAAACTGAAATTTCCTGCAGGCGCGTTGACTGCGAGAACCTTTTTGCCATTGAGAAAGGCTATGAATCCATCGTCGTAACGCATGTGGAGGACCAGGGTTTCAGATCCCAGTGGTTGGTCCTGGGTAAAGGCGTGACGCAGGAGTGCCACGGTTGTCCCGGGGGGTAAGGGAGTGGAGGGATTTCCATCCCCGTAGCCGAAGTCACCCTGTCCGATCGCGAAACCAGACTCGGCAAGATCCTGTTTTGTCCAGTGCTCAGGTAGCCGCTCCTCAGGAATGGCTGCATGATCGGCAACAGGGTGGTAGAGGTAGGTCCAGCGTGCATCGGCACCGATCAACGTGCTTGAAAAAGTGGGGTGACTGGCTCCGTCGTCAGGTAATTGAGAAACCATGGCTTGACCTTGACGACCTGACATCCATACCAGCAGGTGGTCTCCCGGTTCCAGATAATGGTCAGGAAATTCCCATTTATTTGGTGCATGGATGTCATCTGTCAGGCTGTAGTCCGAAAGGGAAATCTGTTCAGTCCCCGAATGGAAGATTTCTAGCCAGTCACTTGTATTGCCTTGTTCATCGCGCAAGCCATGTTGATTTGAAGGAAGCAGTTCATTGAGACGCAGTGCATGAAATCCGGTTTGGGTTGTAATCGGATTGTTTCCTTTTCCAGCCATGGAAGGGAGAGTCCAAAAGAAGCTGAAGGCAAGCCAGAGCCAATATGGCTTGAAACCGTTCCTCATGAGACTTCTGCATCCCTTGCTCATTGCATAGTATCGACTGCGTGATGGCATCTCTTTTCCGGGGTCTGAAATGTGGGCCATTGCGGTGCTCACGATGTGCCTGGTGTCATACCTACTCGAGGCGAAGTTTGTCTACGAGACGTTCGATGTGCCTGTCTCCCCGTGCCCCTTGCCAGTTGAGCTCACCCAGCCACCAATAACGGATATAGCCGCGCTTATCGATAACATAAACGGTTGGCCAGATGGTGTTACCCCAGGCTTCCCAATTTTTTCTGGCGAGATCGATCAGGACCGGGAACTTGAATCCCTGCCGGTGAGCATCCGCTCTCACCTTCGCTGGCACAGCTTCAGCAGGGGTTTCGGGTGTTTGGATTCCAATGATTTCGACACCTTTTTCCTTCAACCTGCGTTCCCAGTTATTGTAGATGCCGTAGTTGGCCTGACAGTTGTGGCACTGAAAGGCATAGAAATGCAACAGGACAACCTTGCCACGCAGGTCGGAAAGGCGAATCGGGCGGTCCTCCAGCCACGCACCCGAGTCAATCAGTTCGGGAGCCTGTGCATAGATGCGGTCAAAACGTTTTGTATTCCTCGTTGGTCCCAGTGCCTTGCGGTAGCGTGCGCGTTGTTCGGGTGTCAGGATCAGACGGGTTGCCTTCGTTTCATTGGCACGCAGTCTCGCATGCTGGTTGGTGGCCAGACGCTGGTCAGGTGACGACTGCTTGAAAGCCTCCCGGGCCACAAGGGCAGCCCTCTCGGTTTGTTCAAACAGTGCGTGCAAACGATTTGTCTGAAACGGGGTCAGGTTCAGGTAATCCACTACCTCCGGGCGTAGAAAGGCTCGGCTGCCTTGAGCCTGGAGTTCAAGTTGATGCAGGCGTGCAAGGGATTTTTGACCGAAACGAAGTGCCACTTCCTCCACGACCAGGCGTTCGGCCTTGGCGATGACCGGTAGTTGTTCCATTTCGGGGCGTACGCGGACCTTCATCCACTCAGCGTCCGGTTTTCTGAGGAAGGTGTCAAAAGCACCTTGAGCTTCCTGAGGAATACCCATCTCACGCTGACCTTCGATGGAATGTACGATATTCAGCAGTGTGCGGGGGACTCGATTGTTCTCAGGAGAAAGGATACGACAAGCGATGTCAGCAGCCAGGAGTTGACCGCATGTCCAGAAGGCCGCTGTGAACAGAATCCAAAGGCGCAGAGGAAAGTGACACTTTCCAGGGCTTGCCAGCAAACGGACCAGGAGCTTGTTCATGCGTTGAAGCCATTGTGTTTCCAAGGAGGTTGGGAGGCGGAAAATGGGCATGGTCGCCTGTTCTGCAGGGTGTCTTCCTGGCCTCCTGCATGGCAAACGACCCAACTTGGAAATGCTCCATATCATGATAGTGGAGTTGATCTTAAGTCGTCCCGTGGGTGATGCAACGGTTTTGTCGTTCATCTTTCGCCGCAGACTTGGGTCCGTTACCAAAACATCCAACACGGGTTGCCTGCATCATTTCGTGGATAAACTTTTACTTCCCGAAGTCCCATTTTTAGGGTATTTTCAGCATTGGATTCCAATACCACACCATGCATTCCATCATCCGATGCATGGCGCAAGGTTCACCCATGAACGCACAGAGGAAAACGACCGTGTCCGTTTTTTCAGGAGCATGCACCATCTGCATGCGGTATGAACACATATG
>JAAZXX010000622.1 GCA_014239995.1 Verrucomicrobiia bacterium | reverse complement strand
CTTCAGAGGCGTCGCTGCTCAGCCAGAGTTCACTCGAATCGTCGCTACGCAGAAAGAATTCGTAGGGTCCACTCTCCGTCGGCGTAATCCAGCCCTCGATACTGGCGCCATATTGATCAAGACCATTACCCGGAAAAACTTCTCGGGTGTCAAAGGAAGCAAGGTAATGGACCTGGTCCGGGTTGTCAGGAAAGGATCCCTCAAACAGGTCGGGCAGGGTGTTCCCTGTGAGGTTTTCGTAAACCGAAAATTTGAGAAAGTACGGCGCGTCCAGTTCTGCAGCCTGAAAGGTCGTGCTGGCAGCAAAGGAAGCCAGGAGAAGGTATTTTTGAAGGTTCATGATGACTGTTGTGCTACTTGAATGTGTTTCAGCGAGAGAGGCTCGGTTTTGAATTTATTGACCCTGCAATGTATGGACGAGTTCACGATGTAATTCCCAGACCAGACCCCGCTCCTGGAGATCCTGGAACTGGCCGCAGTCAATCTCCCCCACTTTTCTCTCAAGTTTGCCATGTTTCAGAACGGCACCCCTGAACTTGAAATCCTCGGCACTGAGTACCCACATGAAGGTGTAGTCTCCTGCTTTCTCCTCATAATGACTTTTCATAGATATTGATGTCGAAGTTCTGCTCTTGTCGCAGGGAGCGGTCGTTATGCCTTGGCCCTGAAATGGGTTCACCCATCCCATCAATTTATCATGGTGGAATTTTTCTGCAATACCCTTCTCGGGTGGAGTTTGTGGTCAGACATCCAGACTGAATCCAGGTTTGAAAAACGAGGGACAGGGCCTTGCACGTCCATGGGAGGCGCCTGAAATCTACCCAGGACTTCCCCCTTGCACTCTTTCAGGGTTGTGTGAGAAGTTCATCCCCAATGAAAGGCGGCTTGATCATGACTGGGAGTATCGATTGTTTTCAGTTGCTGATTCGCTCACATACCTTACCAGTGATGCGAGCAAGCCCAAGGTGCTCCCCTGTAGATCCGGGAATGCCGTGCTGCTTTACACCCCTTTCAGTTACTCGTTTGCCCATGGAATAGGGTGCCGTGCGCTCCATGATGAATGCACCTGGAGAAAACCTTTGCTATGAAAACAAGTGCCGTGCTCTACCGATCTGCTTTATACGTTATTTTCTGTTTGCTTGGTCCTTGCCTTCTTGAGGCCAGGCAGCCCTACAACGTCCTTTTCATCATCTCCGATGACCTGACCTACACCGCGCTGTCGTGCTACGGAAACAAGGTCTGCAGGACCCCGAATATCGACCGTCTTGCCGAGCGTGGTGTACGCTTCACGCGCGCCTTCTGCCAGGGGACCTACTGCGGTCCCTCACGTGCCTCCCTGATGTCCGGGTATTACCCCCATGCCACGGGGGCCCTGGGTTATACCAATCCAAGGCCCATGATCGGAAAACGTCCGACATGGTCGCAGTATTTCAAACAACGCGGTTACTACAGTGCGCGGGTCAGCAAGATATTTCATATGGGGGTTCCGGGAGGGATCGAGCAGGGTGGGCACGGTGCGGATGATGCCTTGTCGTGGACGGAACGGTTCAATAGCCCGGGACCCGAGTGGAAGGCACCTGGTGATGGTGAAACCCTCGAGAACAACCCGGACGGCCTGAAGCCGGTCATGGGTGGCAACACCTTCGTGGTGGTGGAGGCAGACGGCGGGGATGAGGTGCATTCTGACGGGAAAACCGCTACCAAGGCGGTTGAACTGATTCGGAAGCACCGCGACGAACCTTTCTGGTTGGGGGTTGGTTTTGTGCGCCCTCACGTTCCATTTGTCGCTCCAAGGTCTTATTACGGTCCCTACACACCCTATGAGCGCATGCCCCTTCCAGAAAAGGTGAAGGGCGACTGGGAGGATATCCCCAAAGCGGGTATCAATTACAAGACCAGCAGCAACATGAAAATGGACCTGCGACGACAGCGCAAAGCGGTTGGAGGGTATTATGCGTCCGTGGCCTACATGGACGCCCAGGTCGGTAAAGTGCTCGATGCCCTGCATGCGGCAGGCATCGCCGAGCAGACCATTGTCATCTTCACCAGCGACCATGGTTATCACCTTGGCGAACACGACTTCTGGGCCAAGGTCAGCCTGCGTGATGAGTCCGCAGCCGTCCCGCTGATCATCTCGGTTCCTGGTAAAAAGCCGGGTGTCTGTCATTCCCTGGTTGAGTTGCTCGACCTCTATCCAAGCACGGCCGCCCTCTGTGGACTGGAGACTCCTCCCCACGTCCAAGGGCGGGATATCTCCGGTATGCTGGATGACCCCACCCTGGAGGTGCGTGAGGCTGCCTTCAGCGTGGCCCCGATGCGTAAGGGGTTCCTGCTGCGTGAGCAAAGGTATGCCTACATCCAGTATGGTGAGGATGCGGGCCAAGGGGTGGAACTTTTTGATACCCACGCCGACCCAGGGCAGTTTGTCAACCTTGCCAGGGATCCTTCACACAGAACTCAGCTGACGCGATTGCAGGCCGGGATGCAGGCAAAACTCAAGGCCGTGCGTGATCACGATCTGCCCCCAAAAGCGACAGCCGCCCCCTGAAGCCATGGGCCATGATCCAGTCTGACCGGGACTCCCCTGCATGCTGCTGGTTTCAAGGTCAGGCATCTGCCATCGG
>JAAZXX010000621.1 GCA_014239995.1 Verrucomicrobiia bacterium | reverse complement strand
CAGCCGAGGGAAAGGGCGCAGAGGATGGCGCGGCATGTGCAGGGCATCCTCACGGGCACGCGCATGCGATGGTTGGGGACAAGACCATCGGCAAGCGCTGGTCATGGCTTGGTGCGGGGATGGGATTGACCCTGCATACGCTCATCAACGGCATGGTGCTGGCGGCCAGTATTCAGACCGAGGTACAACATGGCGTGTCCGGCGTTCGTTGGGCAGGTCTGGCTACCTTTCTGGTGATCCTTCTGCACAAACCTTTTGATGCATGGACAATCGGTACGCTGATGTCTGCAGGAGGCTGGTCCAAGCGTCAGCGCCATTTCGTCAACGCGCTCTTTGCCCTGATCATTCCCTTGGGCGTGCTATTGTTCCTCACCGGTTTTCATTGGATCACGGACGGAAATCACAAGGTGCTCGGCTATGCCCTGGCTTTTGCTGCTGGTACCTTCCTGTGCATTGCCTCCATTGATTTGCTCCCGGAACTGCAATTCCACAAGCACGACCGGGTGAAACTTACCCTTGCTCTTGCCCTTGGCTTGGGGCTTGCGGTTCTGATTGGTCAATTTGAATCGGGTGGTCATTGCCACGACCATGGCCACAACCATGACCATTAAGTGCACGATCACTAGTATTTCTTTCAGAAATGCTGCATCAAGTGGCTAGGCCCCAGATTCGTCTGACAGAAAACCTGCTGAAGCCAGGCTCTAAACCCCATCATCCCAAGCCCGCATGCGTATGATTTCGCGGATTTTGCGACGTTCATACCGATGCTTCTGAGGTTTGTCTGGTCGATTTTCGACCTGTCTGAAGGGAGGTTTTGTGCTGTGCAACAATGCCGAAGCGTGGGCCTTGGGTCTGATCATAGTTCTTTTCAATCGTTGGTTTGTTGGTGACGCATGTGATTGCAAGTGTCTCACCAACTCACGGGAGCAGATGAAGTCCTTAGTCATTCAGACACCCTTCAGGCGTGATGCGTTCAATTGAGAATGCGTGGTTTTCCGGCCTGCCGACCGATTGAAGGTTGTCACCGTTCACCTGCTCCGATAGGCTTTTCTTCGTGAGGATCCGTGTTTGCCTGTTACTCTCTTTATGTTTCCTTGGAGGAGCTTTTGCGAATGTCTTCGCGGGACCCCGGGAGCCCCGTCTGATCAAGGTGTTGCCGCATCTCTTGGATGCCAATGGGCTTCATGCCATTTCTCCCAGTCTCTTGGAACGCGATGCCTATCAGGCTCATCTGAGGGATCATCCCGAATTGGTTTCCAACTTGCGTTTTGACGTGAACTGGCGTTTGGATCAAGCACATTCAAGCGGACTGGAACTGCGGGTTGAGGTGCGTTTTGGAAAAGGAGATGCCATCAAGACACTGAAAGCCACGGCACCGGTTGTAACGAAGAAAAAACGCAGACGCGGTTGGACTTCTGTGCTCATGGACCCTGAGGAGTATGCACCTGAATCTCAATTGATTGCCTGGAGGGTGACACTTTGGCGGGGAGAGCAGCACATTGCCTCTCAAACGAGTTTTCTGTGGTCACTCGGAGGGAAGTAGGATCGTTTTCAGCGTTCCTGGCTAATCCCAGGGAGAAGTCTCAGGGGACCCTGTGGTTTGCGCATACCCCCACTCCGACGGCCATTCCCTGAGTCCGTCCACCTCCACCATGCTGTGGCCTCGCATGCGTCCATAATCATGGGTGACTTCAAACACAGCGTCTATTTCTGTCTTCTGTCCCGTCCGCAGGTGTTCTGCCAACGCATCAGAGTATTCGCCTATGTGATTTCCTGGAAAATCGATAAAGGAGAAAAGCACTTCTGCGGTCGGCGTTTGCTGGGAGTTTTGCTGCTTGATCTTCCAACGCATCTTGAAGGTTTGTAATTCTGTCCGTCCCATGAACGGACCAGCCTCTGTGAGGAAAAAGGTAAACAAAGCGGTATAGATCAAGGAAGAGACCCCCAGCAATTTAAGTTTGCCCGACTTGATACCCATGCTCCTCCGAAGCATGAGGACCAGTCCAAGGAGGATCACCATGCCAAATACAAAGATCAAAGGTAGCATGCTCACATACGCCAGGAAGGTCATGTCAGGTATCATCAGAGCATTCTTACTTAAGGAACCTTATTCTTTAATGTGCCCTAGTATCATAGGCTGACAAATTATTTCTTGGTGTAGTGCTGGGAAATATCCCCTGAATCCTTCTCGGTGGAATCCTGACCTGCTATATCCATCATATTCCTGCCCAGGCTGTAGATACGCACTACCCTCTCATGGCCGGCATTGCATCGAGTGAGTGCATCTGTCATTCTCACCAGGCTTATGATGAACCACACACAGCGTTTTTCTTTGGATGGCAAGGTGGCTCTGGTCACCGGGAGCACGAAAGGTTTGGGACATGCCATGGCTCGTGCCCTGGGACAGGCCGGTGCGCGGGTGGCCATGAATTATTACAATGATGAAGCCAAGGCCATGGCTGCCATGGCGGAGTTTGAGGCGGCAGGTGGTGAGGGGATCCTCGTACGCGGCGATGTGACCGATGAGACTGACGTACGCGCCATGGTGGAGAAGGTAAAGCAGGAATTGGGTCCCGTGGATATTGCGGTGATGAACGCCACCTGCGACCAGCCACACAAGCCCATCGAGGATTATTCCTGGGACTTTTACCAGTCCATGCTGGATTTTTTTATCAAAAGTCCCTTCCTCGTGACCCGGGCTATCCTGCCTGAGATGAAGGAGAGGGTAG
>JAAZXX010000620.1 GCA_014239995.1 Verrucomicrobiia bacterium | reverse complement strand
GGTGCTCCTCTTGACTTTCTTTGGCATGAGCGCCACCCTCGAGGCTGGGAAAACGGATGCACTACCACGAGCCGTTTCCAATCATTGGGCCTTTCAACCTCTTTTGAAGGTGAACATGCCTTTGGTTTCAAATTCTCATTGGCCGCAAGGGAATGTGGATGCTTTCCTGCTTCATGCCCTTGAAGAAACCGGTATTGAACCCTCAGCGGATGTGGATCCCTACACCTGGTTGCGCCGGGTAAGCCTGGATCTCACAGGGTTTCCGCCGTCCGTTGAAGATATACGCAGATTCACCAGAGATTTCTCGGTCAACTCGAGGGAGCATGTCGTAGACCGTCTGCTGGCTTCCCATGCCTTTGGGGAACGCTGGGCAAGACATTGGCTGGATCTGGTTGGGTATGCAGACCAGATAGGAACCTCCAATAATGTTTTTGCCCAGCACGCCTGGCGTTACAGGGATTATGTCATCAGTGCATTGAACCGTGACCTTGCATTCGATCAGTTCATACGCCAGCAGATTGCCGGGGATCTGCTTCCCTTCAATTCGATAGAGGAGCGGGCAAGCCAGTTAACAGCTACCGGCTTTCTCGTGCTTGGGGATATCGATATCGTGGAAGCAGACAAATCCAAACTACGTGTGGATATCGTCGACCATCAGCTCAATAAGATTGGGAAGGCTTTTCTTGGGATGACTTTTGAATGTGCCCGGTGTCATGACCATAAATTCGACCCCATATCCCAGGAAGACTATTACGGATTGGCTGGTTTCCTGCATGGAACCTCCTCTATTTACAAAACACATCGTGGCGTGTGGAGTGACGTGAATATTCTCAAGCTGCCGGAGACAGAAACTGAAATACATCACCGGAAGCTGCGCAGTGCGGAGCATGGCAGAAAAATCAAAGATTGGAGCGAGGCACGTTCCCGGTTGCTGGTTGACAGGGAATCCCTGGATGGACAGCTGCAATCTTCCTTAACCACCTCCGAGGAACGGGAGACTTTGCAGCGGGAGCTTGAGGTTTTGAAACAACAGGTCACGGAATTGGATCGCCTGATTGAACATGCCGAGTTTTTCTTGCCTGGTGTTCCAAAGGCGCATGGGGTGCGTGATGTCGAGCATCCCCTGGACATGCGGGTCAATATTCGAGGTAATCCGCGTGCACTCGGCAAGGTCATACCCAGGGGCTTTCCAAGCCGCATCGGGGATGAACTGAAAGCCACGATTCCAGTGGGACAAAGCGGTCGCGGGGAATTGGCAGACTGGGTGGTGTCTCAGCCGATAACTGCCCGGGTGGTGGTCAATCGTGTCTGGCAGAAACTTTTTGGAGAAGGACTGGTCAAGTCGGTCGATTATTTCGGGGTTCACGGTGAGACCCCCTCCCATCCTTTGTTACTTGATCACCTTGCCGGAACCCTTGTAGACGAAGCTTGGTCCCTCAAGCAGCTCATCCGTCGTCTGGTGCTCAGCAGAGCCTATGGAATGGGGTCGCAGTACAAGGCAAGTGCGTATGCGAAAGATCCGGGAAACCGACTCTTGTGGCGCATGACGCGGGTGCGACTTGATGCGGAAGCCTTGAGGGATAGCTTGATTTTTTCCTCAGGAACCCTCAAACGCACCTCTGGCCATCCATCCTTGCCGCTGGAATTTCCCGAGAATGTCGGTGGTCTCAATCCTTCTGATGTGAATCCTCCCAGCTTTCGACTTGTCAAGTGGCGCCCTGGACAGAGAAAGGAGCGTACGATTTATCTGCCGGTGATTCGCCACGCTGCCCAGCCCGGCCCCGCTGCCTTGCGTGATGTCTTTGATTTCCCTCAACCATCGCAGCCCACTGGAAAACGTTCCTCAACCTCCGTTCCCACCCAAGCCCTGTTCCTGATGAATAGCCCGGAAATCAGGCAACATGCCGCGGCGATTGCAAGGCGTGTACAGGATCAAGATACGGATCACGAGCTTCGACTTGCCCATCTCTGGTTGCTGGTCCTGAACCGGCCCGTGACGCCTGCCGAACGCGCAGAGGCCACAAGGTTTCTGGACGCGACGGGTGCCCAGGGCTGGAAGGAGCTGTGTCACGCTCTCATTTCGTGCAATGAATTTTTAATGAGATGAGTCATCACACTGCAAACCACCGGGTTCTCAAGGAACATGAGGCAGCCGGCCTGATGGGCCGCAGAGTTTTTCTCCAAAAAGCCGCCTGCGGTTTTGGCGGGCTCGCACTGCATGCCATGATGGGGGAGCTTGCCAGGGGAGGACGACAGCCGCTGCCAAATGGGCCTCATGTCGTTCCACGTGCCAAACGGATCATCTTCATTTTTCTCGCTGGGGGTCCATCCCAGGGGGATCTCTTTGCACCTAAATCAGCCATCACTCAGCGACACGGCACCGCCATTGAGTCGCCGGTTGGGGATGATGGCCTTCTGCGGGTGGGAGTGGACAGGTTTCTGCCCATGGCGCCTATACGCCCGGTCAGACCAAGGGGACAGTCCGGCATGATGCTGTCGGATCTGCTGCCGCATCTTTCAGGTGTATCAGATCACCTATGCATGTTGAGGGCAATGGTTGCGGATAATAAGGCTCACTTTCCTGCGACCCTTCAGTTTCACACGGGGCATACTGCCGAGGCTCGACCTTCGATGGGGTCCTGGTTCAGCTATGGGCTTGGAACCGAGAACAAGGATCTCCCCGGACACCCCCACCGGCCAGGAGCGTACAAAAACTTTCCTGCTGATGCTC
>JAAZXX010000061.1 GCA_014239995.1 Verrucomicrobiia bacterium | reverse complement strand
CTCGGCAAAGGGCGTCATCACCTTGGTGCGATAACTGCCGTTTGGGTTGGTATGGGTCCAGGTCCCGAGTAATGCCGCACGGGTTTTTGCCTCGGCGGACAGGTTTTCGTCGATACGATAGATGACGTCAAAGGTGACTCGTTTCATGGAACGCAGTTTTTGCACATCCGCGTAGGTCATTCCTTCGGGAAAAGGGGGGATTTGCGCGTTGATCTGTTGCTGGGCCTCAGGGGATGGCTCCGGGATGTCATTACGAAATGCATTGACCGTCCTGAACAATGCTGGATTGGCCTTGCCTGTGTGAAAGACTTGACGCTGGAGATTCCAGAAAAGATATCCTGGTTGAATTTCCTGGCTTTTCTGGTGCATGGGGAGAAACACGGACCGTTCCACGGCGGCGTAGGCTTCGGCTTTGCCCTCGGCCGGGGTCATGAAATCCCAATGAAAGGACATGTTTTTTGCATCCAGTGCCTGGGGGGGAGTATCCAGGGATGGGAGGGTGTAATCCTCAAGGGCAAGCACTTCCTGGCCACTGATCGAACGTGTCTGGGGCGTTTTTTCAAGCAATGCCGCCAGCTTTTCCTTGCCCATCCACGCACCAATGGATTCCCAGTCGTAAGGCTGTTCAAGATCAGCCAATGAACGTACCAGTTTCCAGGTGATGTATTCATAGCCAAAATCGTTGGCGCGTGCCTTGGCCAGGCCCCAGGAGATGATCTTTCCTTCGGACACGAGATGCTCGTGGATTCGATGCCATTGTCCCTCGATTTCCAGATAAGCCTGTTCCTGGCCTTCAATCACATCCATGTAACCCACACTGATGAAGCCACAAGGTTTGCGGGCCTCCTTCATGCGTTGCTCATATGCCACCTGTGACGCATTGGTTTCTTGTTGCGATGGAGTCGCCTCCGATGTGGCTGTGGATGGGGTGTTGACTGTCTTTGTGGTGCTGCATCCCCACAGGGGAATCAAGGCGATGCTCAGCCACGTTTTTATTTTGATGCTCATGTATTTCACTTTATTCTCGGTATGTATCAAGGGTGTTCAATGGAATAACGAGCATTGAAAGTCCATTGGACCAATTATTTTCTGACTCCAAGTTTTTTCTGGTTTCTCAACAGACGGGTTGGTGGGGCCTGGGTAATCGTCAAACCTGAAGGATTTTTTCCAGTGGAGCGAGGGTGAGTGAGAGCAGGTATGTTGATTCTTCCTCGTCGATACAGGAAGATGACCGGCCTTTGTTGGCCTTGATTGTGACTTTCATCCTGGATGCAGAACCGGAAGGCCAGGTATCCGCACGACCCGGTTTAAGCTGGATTAAGAGCTTCATTACATGATTTTGTGGAGTTGCTTCATGGTGCTCGTTCCTTGCTTTTTCGATAGGCATTCCGGAGTCCCTGGGTGAGGCCATAGAGTAGGATCCATGGACAAAGGATGCATGATGCCAGGGCCCATCCAAGAAACAAGGCTCCCATGGCATGCGCATCACTTGCCCAGGTCTCCAAGAGAGCCTCAGGTATCTGTTCCCCGCGAGCTTCGTATGCCTTGATTTCTGTGGATAAAGCCTTTGTTTTGCAAAAGGAGGCGCCGATGGTGGACCCCCAGCCCATGAGGACGGAAAGGAAGACAATCAGCCACCATGGGATGCGGGGTTTCCCGACAAAGCGGGCCAGGAGAAGGGCCCCGGGAACGGTCAAGAGAGTTGCCACGAAGAGGCTACCCATGAAATTCCAAGCAGGGTTTCCCATGACTCCCAGGTGCACTGGTAGCACGTTCGTCCACATGCCTTCAACCTTGCGTGTGAGGAAGTCTGTTGCAAGTCTATTTCCCCAGGATCCAGAACCTGTGGCAGCGGTTTTTCCGCATCTCGCACGTATCCTTGCTTACGCTTATTTCATGAGAATCATTGGTCTCGCTTCCAGTCAGGCTATGGGCTGATCGGTAAGCGCTCCTCTCCTGGGTTGCCCAGGTTTGGGGTGGAATGGGTTGGTGAAAAAACTGAAAACCTTGCGGAAAGGACAGCATGTCCGTTGAACTCGATCAGGTCATGAGCACCCTGAAGGACAGCCTCGCCAATCATCCATGTCAAACCGCCTGCATTGCGGACTATATTGAGCGTGTCAAGGCGCGTGGTTGCATTGGAAGGAAACTCAAATGGTAGAGGCTTGCCTGCTCGCCGGGTCACCTGAAAGTGTGGTGCGCATGGCGATAAACTGGAATCTCCTGCCGAGATGAATTGGCATTCACTTCATTGAAACGCCCAGGGTGATTCAATTCTCCCGTGACCCTCATACCCCCTTAAGCGTGGGAGATGAACAGGGCTGAGTGGGTGGCTGGATGGAGCCTTACAAGGCTTGTTTCCACAGGATGAGATCGTTGGATAGTTCGTCCTGGTCGTCCTCCTTGCGAGGGAAATGCGGCGCCAGTTTTTGACCGCAGAGCTGGATGCCTTGGGCAAGGCCTTCACCATACTTTTCTTCCTTGAATCCCCGGATAATGGCATCCTTGACCTCCACAAAATCATCGTTGCTCAGATGTTTGCTGATCTCGGAATCCCCCATGACATACACCATGCGCTCGAAAGTGGAAATGAAGATCAGGACACCGGTGGCTTCCCTGGTGTTTCCAACGCGATGCATCTGGAAGGCCTGCATGGCACGTTCCTTCAGGCATGCCTCCATTTCAGGAACACGACAGAAAAGGCGTCGAAGTCCCCAGGACCTGCTGGCCAGGAAAACCCCAAGGGCAAAGCCTACAACAAGGGTGAGGATGATGGGTCCCAGTCCAAGTATAAGCTCGGGAGCACTCCGGTCCTGCCAGGCTCCATCAGCGGAAACGCCCTGAAAACTCAACCAAAGGACCGTCAAGGTGAGCACGGCAAGCGTGCATCCTGCCAGATCTTCCGCTCGGTCGTAGCGGCCGCTACTGTCTGTCAGGACCGGTACGATTTCTGCCGAGGTATGCGCTTCAGCCTCTGAGATAGCCTTACGGATACGCTCTTTTTCGTCTGCATTAAAGAAAGTGTCGATATTCATGACTTGATTACCAGGAACCTGTTGCGCCGCCACCGCCGGAAAAGCCTCCTCCAAAACTTCCGCCGCCAAATCCACTTCCCCGCGAGGTCAGCATCCCGTATATGATGGCCCATAACAGGGCCATCACAGCCGCCCAGAAGACCCAGGCCCAGCCCGAACTCCCCCTCCTGGCAAGCGAAACAATCGTGAACACGGTCAGGATGATGCCCAGGACCAACAGGCCGTAATGCCAAAGCGGCCTTGGAGGCGCCTCGATCTTTTCTCCAAGAGCCATTTGCGAAAGCGCTCGTGTGCCGGCCACAATACCTCCCTCGTAATCGCCTGTCTTGAAGCGGGGGATGATGTGTTGACTCATGATGTTCCTGCAGAGGGCGTCCTTCTGTCGCCCAAACCCTGCTCCCAGCTCGATGCGTGCTTTCCTGTCATCCACGGCAACCAGAAGGAGGATGCCTTTGTTCCATTCGATCTCCTCCGACCTGCCCAGGCCGGGGCCATTGACCCTGACGTTCCTGTGACCGATGCCCCATTCATCGTAGAGGATGCGGGCATAGGTTTCGATGGACATGTCCCCTGCACCGTAGTCGTATATGCTGCCAATGCTTGCAATGATGATCGGTATGGCTTTTTCCTGAAGAACCTCGGTCAATTGCGCTCTCAGCTTCTCCGAGGTGGCCGTCGACAGGAGGCCCGCCTCATCCGTGATGAAAGTCCTTTCTCCGGGTTGCTCCGGGAAACGGATCTGTGCCTTCGAGGCCTCCGTCAAGCCTAGCAGGAGGGAAAGGAACAGTGCGCATTTGAGTATTGGATTCTCCATGATATACGGGGCGGGATCCACGCCCGACTGAATATGACTTCCCAATCCTGCAACAAAACGTCGAGGAATGA
Source organism: Verrucomicrobiia bacterium (assembly GCA_014239995.1). Classification (GTDB taxonomy): domain Bacteria; phylum Verrucomicrobiota; class Verrucomicrobiia; order Limisphaerales; family AAA164-E04; genus AAA164-E04. Next base: position 7,886 of record JAAZXX010000061.1, on the reverse strand, counting down.
TATGACAAAAACTCAATTGGATTGTCATGCATATACTGGCTTGAAAAGACTGGAAGGATCATTGTCCGCTGGGCATTGTCACCCTGCTTTTCAGATAGGTCTCTACTTATGAGTAAAGACATCAGGAATTCTATCAAGACCCCAGAAATCCTCCATGGACTCTTGCCGCCGGCGGTTGAAAAGGTATTTATGAGGATGCGTCAGGGTCTGTTCTGCAAGTGGGTCACTTCAGGTGAAGTCCTGATTCTGGCCTGCTTGCTGGCCTTTTCTCGATATCAGCCTTGGACGGTGCCATGGTCTTGTACCGAGGAGGCGATGCTGTTCCACGTGCTCGCGACCCCTTTGGATAAGTGCACGGATCGTGGTTACATGGAAAAGAATTCAAACGCGCATGAATATTGCTCTAAAATTGATCATGAGGATGGATATGAGTCGATACTGCCTGTGGGTCCTGTTGGCGTTTGTGCTGTCAGAACCTTTGCCTGCATTGGCTGGTACCTTGATCTCCAAGGAGAGCCGCTGGCTTACCTGGTCGGGTGCCAAGAATCCCAGTCGGCAGCTGCACGCCTGGACACAGGCTGATTTCATGGATGATGCCTGGGAACAATCACCCGCTCCCTTTCGCTATGGGGACGGGGTGGGAGGGACCCTGATCCCGGGCATGCAGAATGCATTTCCGTGTTATTTCCTGCGCCGGACCTTCTCCATCACCGCGGTGGAGCAGGTCGAGGACCTGGAGTTAAACATGGACTTTGACGACGGATTTGCCGTCTGGCTCAACGGGGCGGAGGTCCTGCGGGTCAACGCACCTGCCAACCTGAGCTACAATGGAATGGCGCCTGCAAATCATGAGTCCGGCACCTTCGAGTCCTTTTCACTTGGGAATGCCATTAAGCATCTCGTTGAGGGACAAAACCTGCTGGCCATCCAGGGGTTCAATGTCAACCTGAGCAGCAGTGACTTCATGCTGCACCCCGAGTTGCTCTTCCGTGGACTGGATACCGAGCCCCCGACCGTGATGCGCGTGGATCCTGCTCCAGGCATGGTGGGGAGCTTTCAGGAAGTGCGGGTTGTCTTTTCCGAGCCCGTGCAGGGAGTGCAGGCGAGGGACCTGAGCCTGAACGGTCGTGCAGCCCTTGAAGTCACCGGAGCGGGTGAGGAGTATGTGTTCACTTTTGGCGTTACTGAACCTGGAGAATTGACCCTGCAATGGGTGCAGGACGCGGGCATCAAGGACCTGGCATCACGCCCTAATGCCTTTGACTGGCATTCCCCCAGTGAGATCCGTCTCTACCAACTTGTGGACCTGGATCTCCCGGTCATCCATCAGATGACACCCCCGCCGGGACGCACCCTGGCGGCATTTTCAGAAGTAGAACTTGTTTTTTCAGAACCTGTCCGTGGCCTGGATGCCGGTGATCTGCTGGTCAATGGTCATCCTGCCGAAACCCTCAGCGGCGTGGGTGCGGGACCTTACCGATTTGTCTTTCCACCTCAGGATAGGGGCATGCTGCAAATGAGGTGGCGGGCGGAACATGGAATCCAGGATGGTGCCAGCGAGCCAAACGCACTGCAGACGGTGAACTGGCAGTATGAGGTGCGTCCGGATCTGGATTATGGCGGGGTGGTGATCTCGGAGATCATGGCGGGTAACCAGAGCGGGATTCAGGACGATGAGCGGGAACGGGTGGACTGGGTTGAACTTTACAACAAGCTCGACTCCGAGGTGGATCTCTCGGGGTGGTCTCTGTCGGATGATCCCACGGATCCCGGTAAATGGATGTTTGATGAACAGACCATCGGTCCAGGGGCTTACCTGATTGTCTTCGCCTCTGCCAAGGATCGTTCGAACGTGCGGAGGGGTGGCTCGCCTCATACCAATTTCCGCCTGAGCCGAGCGGGTGAATTCCTTGGACTTTACAGTCCCGAGTTGCCGCGTCACCTGGTCAGTGACCTGGGTGGGCGTTATCCCGAGCAACGCAATGACCACTCCTATGGAAGGCTTTCGGGCGGTGGTTTTGGCTATTTCAAGTCGCCCAGTCCAGGCACAATCAACCGTGGCGATAGGCTTGAAGGGATCCTGCCCGAACCAAGATTCAGTGTTTCACGGGGCTTTTACGACCGGCCGTTCCAGTTGATCCTGTCGTCCCCGGTGGAAGGGGCCAGGGTGCGATATACACTGGATCAGTCCGAACCCACGGCGGACCAGGGGTTGGATTACACCGGGCCCATTGCCGTGAGTCGTCAAACGACCATACGGGCGGCGGCTTTCAAGGAAGGCATGCTTCCTTCCAGGACCGTGACGCATTCCTACCTTTATCGCTTGAGTGCCTCCAGGCGTTCCTTGCCCGTCCTCTCCCTGGTCACTGACCAGGATCACCTGACCGGTCCACAGGGCATCATGGAAACAAGCCCGAGGAATACCTCCAGGCGCGGACGGGCCTGGGAACGTCCCGTGTCGGTAGAATATTTTCATCCCGATGGATCCACGGGATTCCACATCGACGCCGGGCTTCGGATTCAAGGGGGAAATTACGTGCGTGAGCGTTACAACCCCTCCGGGGGGCTTCCCTTCAGCAAGTATTCCTTCCGTCTCTATTTCCGGGGAGACTATGGCGCGTCTTCCCTGGAGTATCCCCTGATCGAGCGATCCCCGGCAAAGGCCTACAAGCAGATTGTCCTGCGGGCAGGGATGAACGATCACTCGGACCCATTTGTGGTCGATGAACTGGTACGGCGGTTGGCCGCCGACATGGGACAGGTGTCCAGCCAGGGGACTCTGGTCAATCTCTACATCAACGGGAAATACAAGGGATACTACAATCCCACCGAGCGCATTGATGAGGATTTTCTGGATAGCTGGCAGGGAGGGCAGGGTCTGTATGACATCATCGCCCAGTTTGGAGAGCTGCGGGCAGGTGATACCGTTGAGTGGAATCGTCTCAAGCAGGTGATGCGTCGGGATCTGTCCGTTCCCGGGAATTACCTCCAGGCGGGGCAATGGCTGGATATAGACCATTTTATTGACTACCTGATTCTCAATATCTATGTGGGCACGCGGGATTGGCCGCACAACAACTGGCGTGCCGCACGCGAGCGCGCCGAGGGTGCACGATGGCGATTTTATGTCTGGGATGCGGAATGGTCTTTCTTGAACCAGGGGGGGAATGTCAATCACAATACCCTGACTTCCGAGCTTGCCGTGGATCAGGATATCGCCCGGTTTTACCAGTCGCTTGCACGGAATCCGGCATTTCGGACTCGTTTTGCCGATCGTGTGCATCAGCATTTCTTTGGGGAAGGGGCCTTGAGGGATGAACATATCCTCGAAAGGTTCCAGGAACTGCGGGTAGAGATGTTCGGGGTGCGCAGGATCTCAAACAGCATCGCTACCTCATGGATCCCACGGAGGCGTGAACGTGTGTTTGAGCATCTCGCCAATGAGGGCTTGTTTCTCGAGGGAAATATCCCGGCCTTTTCAGAAGCACCTGGTGGGGTTTTGAACGCCGCACTGAAACTGTCGACGACCAAGGGCAGGATCTATTACACCCTGGATGGCTCGGACCCGTTCCTGGCCGAGACCGTTTCCATGGAACGCGCTCAACTGGTGGCGGAAGAAGTAATCAAATCGGTATCCGTTCCCGGGGATGGCCCATGGAACTCCGCCTGGAAATACGCGGACCGTGGGTTTGATGATTCGGACTGGCTCCGTGGTCGTGGAGGGGTTGGCTATGACGAGGCGCAAACCTACCGGTCCCATATTGGTATCGATGTGGATGAAGTGATGAATGACAAGCATACTTCTGTCTACGTGCGCATCCCCTTCAGTGTGCGCCTGCAGGACCTGGAGGATGTCAACCTCATGCTGCTGCATGTCAAATACGACGATGGCTTTGTTGCTTACCTCAATGGCAGAAGGATTGCCGGAGCCAACGCCCCCGCGAATCCTCAATGGAACGCCTCTGCCTCGGGAGACCATGCTGATTCGGCTGCCGTACAGTACCAGGCCTTCAAGGTAAGCGAACACCTGGGAGCTTTGAAGGATGGAAGCAACATGCTGGCATTCCAGGGCCTGAACTCTCAGCTGAGCAGTTCTGATTTTCTGCTGGACGCCACCCTGGAGACGGGTGTCATGGAGCCGGCACGTGCCTCCGGGGAGGCGGTCCTCTACGACGCACCCATTCCCATCGATGGACTTACCGAGGTCCGGGCACGGAGCCTGGATGCGGGGGGATGGAGTGCCCTGAGTGCGGGCGTCTTTTACCCGGGAGACCTGCAAGCTGATCTGAAACTCACCGAGATCATGTATCATCCGCCAGGAGGGGATGCCTTTGAATTTATTGAATTGACCAACACGGGGCCCGTCTCAGCGGACCTTGGCCGGCATACCCTGCGTGGTATCGGGTTTTCCTTTCCCCCGGGGACCGTCCTGGCACCGGGGGCCTCCCTTGTGCTGGCTTCCGACCGGCGCCCCTCGGCTTTCGCCTCAAGATATCCCGGGGTGACTGTCCGTGACTGGTTTGGTGGCAGTCTCTCCAATCGTGGCGAGACCCTGGTGCTGGAGGATGCGCAGGGGCATTATATCTCAGGGGTAAGCTACGAGGATCGTGGTGCCTGGCCGCAGCATGCCGATGGGGAGGGTTACAGCCTTGAATTATTGGGGCCACATCTGGATTCCTCAAGCCCGGCCAGCTGGTGGGGCAGTAACCTTGCGGGAGGAAGCCCGGGTATTTTTGTGCCGCACGTGACCGATCAGGGGCTTGTCATCAGTGAGGTGATGGCCGCGCCTGAAGCAGGCGAGGCTGTCAATGGTCCTGTATCGGATTGGATCGAGGTGGAAAACCGGGGCTCACTCCCGGTAGCATTGGATGGTCATCGTCTCCGGGATGCATCCGGCCAGGAGGCGTTTGTGCTTGATGGCGGGATCACGCTTGCCCCGGGGGAACGCAGGGTGATCTGGAGATCGGTGGAGAGGCTCGAGGGTAGGGGCTTTTCCTTCGGACTCGATCGTGAGGGTGATACGGTCCTTCTATTGGATCCAGACGGCGCACGCCTGGACGCCGTCACCTTCGGTTGGCAAGTCCCGGGTTATTCGCTCATTCAGGACGCATCGGGTCACTGGGCATTGGGGGATCCCAGTCCAGGTGAACCTGATCAGGCCGTTGCGACCGCCCCTTTGGATGTGTTGCGGATCAATGAAGTCATGTCGCATCTCATGCCCGGTGAAGACGCCTGGCTTGAACTCTACAATACGAGTCATTCCTTGCCCGTGGCACTGGATGGGCTGCATTTCCGCCTCAATGGACATGTATCAGGATGGGCTCCGTACGCCTACCTTGGCCAGGAATCCTATGCCGTGATGCATGCGGGGGGATCGACTCCTCAAGCATCACTGAGATTGAAAGTTCCGATGGTGGGGGGTCATATCGAAATGATCGACGCACAGGGTGGACTCATTGATGAGGTGCACCTTCCCTCACTGGATCAGGGGTATGCATACGGACGCCTGCCCAACGGGTCCGGTGATTTTCGTGTGTTCACGATGCAGGGGAGTCCCGGTCTGGCCAATGCCCTGGTCGATCCGGTGCCGGTGCGGATCAACGAGGTGATGGCAAGGAACCGGACCCTTCGCTTTAAGGATGTGCAAGGTGTGCCGGACTGGATCGAGTTGCACAATACAGGCCCCCAGGCACTGGAAATGGGTGACATGCGTCTGCGTCTTTCGGAAGATCAGCTGTGGGAATTTCCGAATGGAACCTTCATCGAGCCCCATGGATTCCTGCTCATCTGGTGCGACGGGGATGGACTGGTGGAACGAGGCAACTTCCCTGGCCTGGTGATTTCCCGATCGCTCAAGGATGAAGGTGAGTTGCTTGAATTAGTGGATCTGAAGGGGCGCGTGATCGACCGTGTGTCCTATGGCATGCAGCTCGCCGACCAGTCCATTGGGCGGCATGCGGGGGATTGGACACTGCTTGAAGGGATCTCCCCGGGTGGACCCAACGGTAGCAAGGCGGCGCTGGGGCGTGTGCAGGCCTTGCGGATCAATGAATGGCACAGTGGGGGTGAGGGGACAGACTGGCTGGAACTGTATCACGGGGGGAGTGCCCCCGTGGCACTGGAGGGCCTTTTCCTGACAGACGATCCTTCGCTGGCAGGGAAAACCAAGCACCAGGTGGCCCCCTTGAGCTTCATCGCCCCGCAGGGATGGGTGGTGTTCCGGGCGGATGGGAACCCTCAACGCGGGGCTGATCACCTTGGCTTCAAGCTTGATATCCGTGGGGAGACCCTTCGTTTGTACTCCGAGGACATGGACATGATTGATGAACTTGCCATGGGACCGATGCCTGCAGGGGTAGGTTCCTTCGGATGGCTCCCGGATGGAAAGGGGAGCATGGTTGAATTTTCGGACCAGGAGGTCTCTCCAGGAAAACCCAACAGCCTCACCGTGGAGGGACTTCATATCAACGAAGTCCTGTTCCGTCCTGTTGCACCGCTGGAGCCGGCCATCGAAATCGTGAATCAAGGGCATGAGACGGTGGACCTTTCAGGCTGGAGCATTGGATCTGAAATGAGCTCCATGAGTGCCTTCAGGGTGCCGTCCGGAACACGCGTTGGTCCGGGTGAATACGCCGTCCTGCATGCTGCTTCATGGGGGAAACTCACCATGCAGGATCCCACATCCTGGTGGCTTGAGGGGAGCGACACGCTGTATCTCTCGGAAATGACCTCCTCGGGCAAACCTACCGGCAGGCGCCTTTCCATGGACCTGCTCCCTGTGGAAGCCGGGGAATCCGTTGGCAGGATCGAGGGAAGCGCAAGCTCGAGAGCATGGCGCCAGGTCACGCTGACCTTCGGGGTCTCTTCCCATCTTCCCGTGGAACGGTTTCGTCTGGGGAAGGGTGCGGGGAATGATCTCCCCCGTACAGGGGATCTCATCATCAGTGAGGTGCTGCCTCAATGGAATCCTGGAGATGTTCATGAAGGGGATGGACTGAAAGGTCTCGAATACATTGAATTGTGGAATCGCTCGGATGACATCGTGATTCTCTCCAGTGCCATGGACCAGGGCATGGGGTGGAGAATCAGTGGAGGCATTGACTTCACCTTCCGTGATGATGTTTCCTTGAAACCAAGCGAATCCCTGCTCGTGGTTAATTTTGATCCCCTGGCAGAACCCCTGAAGCTGCAGGCATTGCAGGAGAGGGAGGCCATGCCTGCCGGCATTGAGGTGCTCGGGCCATACGATGGTCGACTCAACAACGGGGGAGACCGGGTGCGCCTTCAAAGGCTTGTGATTTCGACGGATCCTTTAGACCCGGAAATAACGCTCGCCTGGGTGGATGAGGACCAGGTGACCTACTTGAGTCAACGTGCCTTGCCCTTGCCGCCTGAAGCAAGGGGAAGTGCCCTGACCCGCTTGACTGAGGCACAGGGAGAAGTGACGACTGAGCACTGGACTTATGCCATGCCGACTCCCGGTCAGCATGGCATGCACGCGGGAGGCGCATCACCGGGTGCCTGGGTGCAGGGGATTTCCATTGGCGATACCGGCGTGACCTTGCACGTGGCCACCGAGCGTGAGGGAACGTATCGGGTGCAGTACACGCCATCCCTCAAGTCAGCCGTGTGGAAAGATCTTCAATCCATGGTGCACCAAGAGGGTGTCCAGGAGATCGAGGACCCCTCGGGAATGCAGGATTCCAGGTTCTACCGGGTGGTGGGTGAGTAGTCAGAGTCAGGGTGGGCCTGTTTTTTGCCGAATCCTTGTGAAGAGCACTGTTGGTTCCTTCCCCTGTTCATGAATAGGGCAAAGTGTCTGGATTTGTTCACAGTTCTGCATGCTTCGTAAGGGAATGTCGAGTGCCAAGCCGAGGGTTGGTGAT
>JAAZXX010000619.1:2513-2733 GCA_014239995.1 Verrucomicrobiia bacterium | reverse complement strand
GATGGTGGGATTCATGAAATAGCCATGGACAGGGTCGAACGCAGGCAATCAGCAATCTCACTCATGCCAGAGGGGCTGGGTGCGTCGATGAGCATGCGTGAGTTGAGAGATTTGATCGCGTACCTTTCTCAACCATGAAGTCAACAGCAGCAGTCGAACAAACTGATTTTTTTTTCTGGGAAAAAAAAATCATGGCCAGCGGTTGCATCTCCCTGATTGG
>JAAZXX010000619.1:0-2503 GCA_014239995.1 Verrucomicrobiia bacterium | reverse complement strand
GAATCGACGAAGCTGGAAGGGGTCCCCTGGCTGGTCCCGTGGTCGCAGCGGCGGTGCGCTTGCCCAAAGCCTGGTATCATAAAGGACTGCCCTCTGAGTTGGCGGAGATTCGTGATTCCAAAAAGCTGAGTGCCAGAAAACGATCGACACTCTATGAGCGAATCCGAAATCACCCCCAAATCTATCACGGTATTGGTCAAATCGAAGTCAATGAAATCGATGCCATCAACATCCTGAAAGCCACTCACCGAGCAATGGCTCTGAGTGTTAGATGCATGGATCATGAACCATCCGCTCACGCCCTCGTTGACGGGCTTCCTGTTCATGGGCTACCAGTAAACCATACGGCTGTTGTCAGGGGAGATTCCAAAAGTTACACCATCGCGGCTGCAAGCATATTGGCGAAAGAATTTCGGGACCGTCTCATGTGTGACCTGGACCTGCAATACCCAAAGTATGGATTTGCCAAGCACAAGGGTTACGGCACCACTGAACATCGTCGTGCCCTACTTAAACACGGACCCTGTTGCCAACATCGAAAAACTTTTCTGGGAAATCTTAACCTTTGACAGACGCAATTTCAATGGAGTCCTTGATCCATACCATCGCGGCATTATTCCGGAAGCGAGCACTACCTGCCCACATGCGCAAAGGCCTTCGAGGAGAGGAGGCAGCGGCAAACTACCTAAAGAAGCGCGGAATGAAAAAGCTGGCAAGCAACTACACCTCGAAGCGTGGGGAGATCGATCTCATCTTTCGCGACCGTGACTGCATGGTTTTCGTGGAAGTCAAAACGCGGTCGAGCTCTTCCTGGACAAGGCCGGCGGCGGCCGTGGACAGGCGAAAGCGCGCACACATTTGTAAAACTGCCATGGATTATTTACGACAACTGGGGCAACCGGATTGCAATCTCCGCTTCGACATTGTCGAGGTTTGGATGAACGATGGGGAAAAGGTCCTGAAAATCTGTCATATTCCCAATGCCTTCAGTATGAGCAAAGTCTATTGATGAGAACTCACTAAACCTCAGACGTATTAAGCCAAGCAAATGTATGAGATTGGATAAGAAAATAGCTTTGATTTCGGGAGCAAGCAGAGGCGTCGGCAAGGGGATTGCGGCCAGTTTGGACGAGAAGGCCGGGCGTTAGTTTACATAACTGGTAAAACAATCCATGCCGGCGATTCCAACTCAAATCTGATGGGAACTATTCATCAAACCCAGAGTGAAATTCAAGAGAGAGGCGGAAAATACATTGCTCTGCAATGTGCTCAAAAATAAAAATGGGTTCATAGTTAGCATATCTTTTTATTCATCTCCGCTTAATGATCACGGCGTAGCTTATGCTGCTTCAGACCAAATGTTTTCAAGTATGGGCTACGAGCTCAAAAAACATAATGTTACGGTAGTGTCACTCTACCCTGGAATAGTTGGAACGGAGTCCGTTCTGATGGGTAAGGAATTTTTAGATCTTGCAAATGCTGAGTCTCCCGAATTTGTTGGACGGACTGTTGCAGCATTAGCAAAAGATGAATCGTTGCATGACAAATCAGGCGGTATTTTAAAAACGTATCAATGGGCAGTTGAATATGGATTCACTGATATAGATGGTAAAGTCCCAAGCCCATGCGATATTGACTCATCCCTCATCTGCCATGCCTGAGCTTCCTGAAGTTGAAATTCTGAGAAAACACCTCTCCTCGACAATCCCTGGCCACCGCATCCGCAAGGTACACCTCATGCAGCCTGGCATCATTCGACCGGACAAACCCCTCCCCCTGGTAAAGGCACTACGAGGCCAACGCATTCAAAAAATAGACCGTTTTGGTAAGAACCTGGTGATGCTTCTGGGGCCTGAGAGCGGGAATCTAAAGGTGCTGATTCACCTCGGAATGACAGGACGTCTCTTTCGTGAAAAACCTCTCAATGAACCTGTCAAACACAAACATGCCGCTATCGTGCTCGAATGTGACAAGGGGACCATTTATTATGTGGATTCCCGGCGCTTTGGTCGATGGTCCATGGATCTCTCAACGATTGATCGACTCGGGCCGGACCTGCTGGACACCAAGGCATTCAATGCCACGTATCTGCGCAAAACGTTTCAAGCTCGATCCACGCGAACCAAGGACTTGCTCATGGATCAGTCGTGCCTGGCCGGCTTGGGAAACATCTATGCCTGCGAGGTCCTTTACGAGGCCAGAATCCATCCTCTCAAACCTGCAAACACTCTTTCGATCAAGGAGTTGAACACCTTGTTCCACGCCATCCTCATTACTCTGAAAAAGGCCCTTGATGTTGGCAATTCATCCGATCTGGACTGGGCAGGCACCGGCGACGGGGAACGTTTCTTTTACTTTGGCAGAAAAAGTGCACCTGCAATGGGCCAGAAGGAGAGGTTTGATGTCTATGGACGCAGACAAAAGCCCTGCAGACGTTGTCACGCCCCTATCCAAAAAATCCTAGTCTCACAGAGAGGGACTTTTTACTGCAGCACCTGCCAAC
>JAAZXX010000618.1 GCA_014239995.1 Verrucomicrobiia bacterium | reverse complement strand
CTGGGGTGGTTCCGCAGCATCCACCCACAAGATTCAACCAGCCGTTCTCAGCCCATTCGCGGATTTTTGGAGCAAAGGTTTCGGGTGTTTCTGGAAAACCAGTTGGCAGGAGCGGATCTGGCAATCCTGCATTGGGGTAGACGCTCACCGGGATGGGGGCAAGGGTTGCCAGTTCCTCGATCAAGGCACGCATTTCCTTTGGACCGAGGGCACAATTCATGCCAACGCTGGTGAGGGGAACATGGCTGATGGAGTTCCAGAAAGCCTCTACGGTTTGACCGGTCATTCCCCGATTGCTACCGGGTTGAATGAAGGTGACGGAGGCCATGATGGGCAGTGAAAAGCCAAGCTCGGCAAAGAGTTTCTCGATGGCAAAGAAGGCAGCCTTTGCATTGAGTGTGTCAAAGATGGTTTCCACCATCAGAATGTCCGCACCTCCCTCGACAAGCCCCTTGGCTTGCTCGTGGTAGGCATTCACCAGTGCCTCATGCGTGATGTCTCGTGCGGCCGGGTTCTGGCTATCAGTGGCCACTGATGCCGTTTTAGTCGTGGGGCCAATGGCTCCGGCGACAAAGGCTGTCCTTGCGGGGAAGTCCTGCATATGGCGATCCACTGCCTGGCGGGCGACAGATGCGCCTGCGTGGGCCAGTTCGTAGGCCAGGGATTCCATGCCATAATCTGCCAGGGAGACTGCCTGTGCGTTGAAGGTGTTGGTCTCGATGATATCAGCACCAGCACGGAGGTAATCCAGATGAATGTCGCGAATGATCTCGGGACGGGTGATGTTGAGCAGGTCGTTGTTACCCTTGATGTCGCTCTTCCATTGGGCAAATCGGTCCCCTCGAAAATCCTCCTCATTGAGGTTGTGTCGCTGGATCATGGTTCCCATGGCTCCATCAATGAACACGATGCGTTCCCTGAGAAGTTGCTGTAAGGTGCCTTCCCGGCTCTTTACCCGTTCCTGAATCGCTTTCGAGAGGTCCATCAGTCACCATCTATGGCATTTAGATCTGGATTTACAATATTAAAATCAAGATATCTGGATATGATGATATGTAAAAAGTCCTCCTGGTGATCGTCAATCTGCACTGTGCCATGGGCAATCAAGGCCCATTCACACCACCTTTCGAGCTCGGGAGCCCCGGTTCGAGTGCCAGTCGGCATGGCAGCAGATCTGCATATTATGATTCCATCTTGCGCCATGGTCTGTTGACTCGACTCAACACCGAGTTGACATTTGGTCTGGATTAAAGAAATCTGGAGCCGGTATCTCATTGTACTATGTTTATGAAGCTGCAAAAATTGATGCATTCATTGGCACGCCGTGGAATCCTGCTTGCCTTACTTGGCACGCTATTGATTTTTACGGGCTGTGGTCCTGTCGAGACGCGCGTGGAGCAGGGGAATCGGGAGCAGGTATTGCATCTCGCCAACGGCACAGAGCCTGAAAGCATCGATCCACATATCGTGACGGGTGTGCCGGAGCACAACATAATCACCGCAGTGACCGAGGGCCTTGTCAGTGAGGATCCCAAGGATCTTCATCCTGTTCCGGGAATGGCTGAGCGCTGGGATATTTCCGAGGATGCGAGTGTTTACACCTTTTATCTGCGTCAAGGCGCCAAATGGACCAACGGAGACCCTGTGACGGCTCATGACTTCATTCGTTCATTCAAGCGCATCCTGACTCCCGAGCTTGCAGGCGAATATGCCTACATGCTCTTTCTGATGAATGGTGCCGAGGCATTCCATAATGGAAAGCTGGATTTCAGCGAGGTTGGCGCCAAGGCCCTGGATGATCATACGCTTGAAATTACCCTTGAGAATGCCGCCCCTTACTTTCTCTCCCTGCTGAATCATTATACCTGGTTTCCAGTACATACTGCCACCATCGAGCAGCATGGGGGGCTTTATGACAGGAGCAATCCATGGACCAAGCCGGGTAAATTTGTAGGTAACGGACCCTTCAAGCTCAAGGAATGGCGTTTGAATGATGTGTTGATCGTTGAGAAAAATGCGGATTACTGGGATGCCGATAACGTGAAACTGCAAGGCATTCATTTCTATCCCATGGAAAGCGCGGAAACCCAGGACCGGGCTTTTCGTGCAGGGCGACTCCACAATACCTACGAAATGATTCCGGCCAAGATTGAACACTATCAGAAAGAATCTCCTGAGTTGATTCATGTTGATCCCTACCTTGGATCTTATTTTTATCGAATCAACACCACCAAGAAACCCTTCGACGATGTGCGGGTGCGGCGTGCCTTGGCCATGGCCATAGATCGTGAATCGATCGTCAAGAATGTCACCAGGGGCGGGCAAATGGCTGCCAATTACTTCACTCCTCCCCAAACGGCGGGCTACACTACAAGGGCGCGCATTGCCCCAGGTATTGAGGCGGCCAAGCAATTGCTTGCGGAGGCTGGTTATCCAGACGGAGAGGGTTTTCCAAAGACTTCCATTATTTTCAATACCTCTGAAAATCATCGAGCCATTGCCTCTGCCATCCAGGAAATGTGGCGCAAGCATCTCAATATTGAAGTGCAATTGAACAACCAGGAATGGAAGGTGTATCTGGATACCCAGCGCGGATTGGATTATTTTATCTCCCGTGCTGGATGGATTGGTGACTATGTGGATCCTAACTCGTTCCTGGACATGTGGACCTCATGGAGCCAGCAAAACCAGACCGGTTGGTCCTCCAAGGAATATGATCAACTGATTGCCAGG
>JAAZXX010000617.1 GCA_014239995.1 Verrucomicrobiia bacterium | reverse complement strand
ACCAATCATGCCACCCTTGCCGGGCATACCATGCAGCATGAGCTGGAAGTCGCAGCTGCCTCCGGTGCTCTCGGTAGCATCGATGCCAACACAGGGGACGTCATGCTGTGTTGGGATACCGACCAGTTTCCGACCGATGTCTACCTGACCACGCAGTGCATGCTTTCCATTCTCAGGAACGGTGGACTGGCCCCTGGTGGGGTGAACTTTGATGCCAAGGTGCGGCGTGAAAGTTTTGAACCCATGGATCTCTTTCATGCGCACATTGGAGGTATGGATGCCTTTGCTCGAGGACTCAAGATAGCTGCGGCTATTCGTGCCGATGGTCGTCTCGATGCCTTTGTTGCGCAACGTTATCGCTCCTGGGACACTGGTATTGGAAAGCGTATCGAAGATGGTGCGTCGAGTTTCAAGGATCTGGAAAAGTATGTTCTCAAACAGGGACGCATTGCTCGCAATGAAAGCGGGCGGCAGGAATTCCTTGAAAACCTCATCAACGAGTTTATCTGACTCAGTGATACGAGCTTTTAAAGAGAGAACCACCCTTAACCGGGTGGTTCTTTTTTTACATGCTGGTTGCAATGGCTGCGAGAACTCCACATGAGTCCCATTATTCACTTGAGTTTGATGCTATATTGGTTACCAAATGCAGGGCATGAAATCTGCCTATGAACTGGCCATGGAACGTCTTAACAAGGAGAGCCCTGTCACTCAATTGACGGAAGAACAAAAGGCAAGACTTGGTGAGCTGGACTCAAAATATACCGCCAAGATTGCCGAGAAGGAGATCTTCCTCAACGAACAGATTGAGAAAGCGGCCGTCTCAGGGGACATGGAGGCACATGAATCCCTCAAGCGCCAACTGGCCATGGAGCGTCAGGTGCTGGAATCGGAGCTTGAGGATAAAAAGGAGTTGGTGCGACAGGGCAAGGATTGAATCCTGCTCCAGGCAGAAGATTGCGATCCTCAGTTTGCGAGGGTTGATATAAAGTAACCTGCCACGACAGCGGAACCAATCACGCCAGCGACATTGGGCCCCATGGCGTGCATCAGCAGGTAGTTGCTCGGGTCATACTTTTGACCCTCTACATGTGATACCCGCGCCGCCATCGGAACGGCGGAGACCCCCGCAGAGCCGATCAGCGGGTTAATGGGGTTTTTCTTGCTGAAGAGGTTCATCAACTTTGCCATGATGATCCCGCCTGCCGTCGAGATGGAGAAGGCGATCACTCCAAGCACGATGATCTTGATGGTTTCCACCTGAAGAAAGCGTTCTCCCTTCATGGTAATGCCAACGCTGACTCCCAGAAAAATAGTCACTACATTGATGATCTCATTCTGGGCGGCTTTCAGAAGGCGGTCCGTCACCCCACACTCCCTTATGAAATTGCCCAGCATCAGCATGACGATGAGGGGGGAAGCGTCAGGTACCAGGAGGACACAGACGATCGTCACGACCACAGCAAAGACGTTTTTTTCCAAGCGCGTGACATTTCGCAGTGATTTCATGCGGATTTTTCGTTCCTTGACCGAGGTTAGAAGACGCATGATCGGGGGTTGTATCAGGGGTACAAGTGCCATGTAGCTGTAGGCTGCAACCGCAATCGGACCAAGCAGTTCAGGGGCAAGCTTGTTGCTGGTGAAGATGGCGGTGGGGCCATCTGCCCCGCCAATAATCCCGATGGATGCGGATTGGAGGGTGCTGAAGCCCAGGAACGAGGCACCAAGAAAGGTGAAAAAAACGCCTATCTGTGCCGCTGCCCCGAGCAATAATACACGGGGATTTGCAATCAGAGGACCGAAATCCGTCAAGGCCCCGACTCCCAGAAAGATCAAGGGTGGAAACAACTCCAGTTTGACGCCCTGGGTGATGAAGTCAAAAAGCCCCCCTTCCACCTTATGAATGTGGTAGGTCGCGTGGCCTTCCTCATTCGAGCTTGGAGTTTCCACCGTGGCTTCCATCTGTATGGCTCCTGAACTGATGGTGCCATCAGCTTGGGACTGGAAAGTGATGATACCCCGTGTGGGGAGATTGGCTACCAGGGCTCCAAAGGCAATCGGCACCAGAAGCAGGGGCTCGAACCTCTTGTAGATAGCAAGGTAGAACATCAGCATGACCACGCCCCACATGACCAGCATCTGCCACGTGATCATGCTGAACCCTGTGAGTTTGAAGAAATCTGTTACGCTGTCTAACATAAGCTGGTTCCAGAGCAATGTCGGGATTGATACACTATCCACCTAACCTTCAAGGCTTGCCAGTGACTGTCCTTCCTCGACGTTATCGCCAGGTTGAACCTGAATGTCGGCAATCTTGCCGGTCCCCGGGGCATAGACGTGGGTATTCATTTTCATGGCTTCCAATACCATGATCTCGTCCCCTTCAGTGACCTGTTGTCCGATCTTGATTCCTATGCTGACTACCTTGCCGGCCAGTGGGCTGGCGATGGGATTCCCTTGTCCTGAGGGGGTAGAGGGAATGCTGGCCGGAGCCGGTGGTGCAGCGGGTGCCGCGGCACCTTCGCCCAATAGCTCTACGGTCACGTCATATGACTTTCCCTGAACAGTGACTCTTAATTTCTTCATAGGCGATGAGATTCCTTTTGCTTTTTCAGATATCCAGAACGGAGAGGTTCAAGGTGCCTTTTCTGGTTTGGATGTCTCTATTGAGACTATCTTAAACGGTCCTCGAATGACTGTATGCAGCGCAGCGCCAACGACTGCCAGTATTTCGGG
>JAAZXX010000616.1 GCA_014239995.1 Verrucomicrobiia bacterium | reverse complement strand
CGGCAGCGAAAGCGGTGGCGACCATGGAGGTTCCCAGGAGGAGCCAGCCCATGTTTCCGCCTCCCTTGAAATAGTCCTTGGTCGAGTGGCGAGCCCTTCGTGATAGATAGAACCCGGTACCCAGGGAGCCAGCCATGAAGAGCAGAATGACCGCCCAATCCCAGGCGGCCAGTGGTTTGGAAAGCGTTTCAGTTTCCATGGGCACAAGCGTGTAGCAAACAGGAAGTGGCTCACCATACTGAAAGGCTCCGCCGGTAGGAAAGGATTAATAAAGTCTTTTTTGATGAACAAACATGAGTGTTGGGTATCGTCCTTTGACCAGGGAGTTTCTTTTCATGCCGATCAAGATTCCTTACTTGCCTGCCATCATGGAATGATGACCGTGGTAAGGAACCTGTAACTTTCTTTCCAGTGGAGATGAAGCTCGGGAAAGGTGATCTCAGCTTGCCAGGATACTTGTGGTTTCCACTAAGCCCGAAGGGCATGGTGTGCATCCCTGGAGGCTGGGTCATCGGAAGCGGTTGTGGAAGAGGGGGCATCCATTCCCTTTTGACGCATTGAGGTCGTCTTCTGTCTGCTGTGCCAGAGTCATGGAGTGTCCAAGGCGGCCCATTCCTGCACCGTGGCAGGACCTTTTTGGTATTCCATCATGGTTTTCCAGATGCCTTGCCTGATCAGTAGAGCTTCAAAATGGATGTAGGCTGTAGTTTGATTGCCTTCTGCTCCCACAGTGGTGTAGAGGAAGATACCGGTCTCATGTGCCGTGGTGGTGTCGTGAAGTCGTTGACTGAATCGAAACGTGACACTCGCCTGCATCAGGCCTGCCTTGGTGTCATCCAGTCCCTGCTTCCAGCCAGCCAGTGCCTGCGTGAGTGGTTGGCATTTTTGTGACGATCCTGAAACTAATACGCCGTTTTTGTGGCAGGTTCCCTTGTAATCTTCAAAATCCCCTTCACGAACCGATTTGGATACGATCTTCCAGAAGGTATCCAACTCCTCCAGTGTGGATTTGTCTTCTTCAGCATCGGCTGGCGTACACGTGAAGGTAAAGAAAAGGACGGATAGGTATGGAATCAATGTTTTCATAGGCTGCTTGGGCAAAGGTTTCAATTCATCCTGAGGATTTTCGCAAGGAGGACAAGCGCAAGGGCATTCTTTTTTAAAGGTGGCAAGTCGAGGTATGCCACGTATTCCCACACGGATGGGTTTGAGATCTGCGTCTACCAGGGGACGAGAGAAATCAGTCTGGTGTGCGGTTTCTTCAGGTGAAATCAGTTTATGGATGTATTTCCCCCTTTGACTTTTCCCGAAATGCAAAGGGTTGGATTAAGTCATTCACCCTGGAGTTAGGTTTCAAAAACGGGGCGCACACCTGGTGCGGTCCCCAAAAAAGATAGTTTCAGACCGCAATGGGAAAGCCGCGTGTCACGATCACTTTTCCATTTTTACTGATCATATATGCGTCTATGTCCTTGAATCGGGCCAGGAGCTTGAGTCCGCGTTGGCTGCCCAGCACGAAGAGTCCGGTTGAAAGAGCGTCGGCATCGCTTGCGAAGGGAGCAGCCACGGTCACGCTTGCCAACTCTTGGGGAGAACGTCCACTTGAGGGATCAAACAAGTGATGATGCCTGAAATCCCGACTGAAGGTCGTGGCATAGTCGCCGGACGTCGCCAAGGCGCGTCCATCATGCTGAAGGCTGGTAATGCATGTTTCGGGTTTTCTGGGATGCCGAACCCCAACCGACCAGCGCTTTGAGTGGGCGTTCAGGCCCATGGGCCTGATTTCACCGCAGTCAATCATGGCATGCTCCATGCCATGATGCCTGAGGATGGCATCGATTCGGTCGGCTGCATACCCTTGCGCGATGCCGTTCAGGGTGATGGAGGAGGGGTTTTGCCGCCATGCAATTCCCCCGGAAGACAAAGATAATTGGTTCCAGCCAACCGAGGAACGTGTGGAATGGATGAGGTCATCACCGGGGACGTGTCCTGTTCGAGTGACTTTCTGGTAAAGGTTCCATAGAGGTTGCACGGTGATATCAAACGCTCCGGCTGTCTGGATGGACCAGTATGTGGACTTTCGAAGAATGCGGAGGAAGTCAGGATGAGGATCATCGAGATGTCCCTCCCTGTTGAACTGGGATACCTGGCTGTCGGGGAGATAGATACTGAATAGATGCTCAAGTTTTTTCAATGCCCTGAATGCAGCGTAAATCGCATGCTCCGCCCGATTGGGGTCCTGATGAAGTACGGTGATGTTGACGGTGGTACCCATGGCAAACATGCTCCTGTGGACCGGAAGGATACCGATATCACTCCTTGGAAGCTGAGTTGGTAAACATCCGCATAATCCAGTGAAACCCAATACTCGATGCAGGAAGGTTCTTCGAGTGAAGGACTGTTGATCCGGTTCAAGGTGCACGATGTGGTCAGGCGATGGCATTACCTTCTCTTCCTTGAGGTTCTTATGTGGATGCCTCAAGGTCGGGGGACGGGTTAGACAAATCTGCAGGTTGCCCGCGCTTCACGCCTGGAGCGTATGGCAAGGCGCCGCTGCAGTTAACTGCCGAACCCTTCATCAATGCATGGATATCATGGAGCCAGGTTTCAATGCATGCGCTGGCAAGGCGTCAGGGTGCTCGAAGTTACGCATGGTGGATGCGGCTTCAATGGTGTTTTTCCCTTCGTCATACTGGCCTGTTGCCTTGTTGAGGACACCCTTGGAATCCAACCCAAGATGCTTGA
>JAAZXX010000615.1 GCA_014239995.1 Verrucomicrobiia bacterium | reverse complement strand
ATGGCGGAAACCCGAAGGGCGTTGTTCATCAGGTCTGAACAACGAAACCATCCCAATTACTCCATTGGAACATGTCACTCTATTGAACATTTTTTTCTACCTCAGGTCACAGGCAAACTTTTCAAGGAATTTCCCGATTGCACCTTTAATGTATTCACAAGATCTGCAAAGGAAATTACCGAGGCTATTCGCCAGCGCCGGGTAGACATAGGGTTCAGTCTACGCCCTAGCGTCATGGAACAGCTTGAGTTCCAAACCCTGTTCAGAGACTCCTTGTGTTTTCTTATTTCCCCTCACAGGCCATCCATCACGGCTGCCTCTCTAAGCGAAATTGAATCTGGTCATCATCGATTTGCCATGTTCGCCAAGAAAAGCGACGGCAACCAACTGGTGGAGTCCTGCTTGCAGTCCTGTGGCATCACTCCGCGGTCCATTGCCTATTTCGAAAGTATGGCGGCCATTAAATCCTTTGCCATGCTGGGGCATGGAATTGCCGTTCTTCCAGAGTGGTTTGTATTAAAGGAGCTCGAACGGTCTGAACTCATCAACCTTTCCTATGGTGAACCCTTGTTGAGGAGGGACTGGGGAATCTTACTTCCCCAGGGGAAATCCATGGAAGGTGTGGATAAGGCTTTTTTTGAACGCTGCAAAGATGTCACCCGTTTGAAGAAAATCGAAGGGTGGCCTATTGAAATCTGGCCCTCTGATTCAAATTAACAAACCTCAGGACCTGATTGGATGATGGCATTTCTAATTCCCGTATTTCCGACATTAGGAATCCGCTGCCTGTGGGCATTTCGATCCGTGGCTTGGGAAATAATCTGAAACTTACCGTTGGCTCGATCATTCTTTACGTTGAAGGAGTCCTCGAAGAAACACAGGCCGACGGCGTGGACTGCACCGTGAATCCTCCGGAGCCCGAAACCCATGACGCTGATTGAAATTCGCCAGACAACCTTCTGTGCTGTCCGTTCTGGAATCATTACCCTGAGGAACCTTCAGGAAACATTAAAAACCACTGAAAACCCAATGAGGTTCATCGTTCCGTCGGTTCACTTGTTCTGATCATGTGGTTAATGAGCATCAAATAGGGAAGAGCCCGTGTTACCAAGGCATGACAAATATGTCAGGCATAGGCCGCCCCCGGCGATACAGTGATGTGGGGAATGGAACTCAATCCTGCGTGTTCAGGAGTAAAGTGCACAAAACACAATCCGAGCAAATGGAGTCCTAACCGGGATACGTTTTCGATTGCCGAACGGCAAAAACAATGGGCATGCTATGACCTTATATCTTTCTGTTAAATGAAGCTGCACCCAACCATCTCCAGTTCAAGTCTCTTTCCTTGTTACATCTCTCTGATCACCGCCTTGTTATGGCTTCCCTCCTGCAGCAGAGAAGAGATGGAATCAACACCTGAGGAATTGGCGATTACCCCCCCGGTGGGGGCGATTGAAATGCTTCCTGAACGCCCACATCCGGAAATCGTGGGTTATGCCCCTATCTTCACACTCACCGACCAGAGTGGGAAACCTTTTCACTCGGACAGCCTTTCAGGTGTACCTTGGATCGCTCATTTCACAGACGGACGAGATACGGGAGTCGGCGCCCATCAAGGCGACCTTCTCAGTTCCGTCCTGGATTGGGTAAAGGGAGGCACAAACTCCATGGGGATTCGTATTATCAGCTTCACCGTCAACCCGTCGAACGATCCGACCGAGGTACTGAGGAAACGCGCGATCGACACAGATGCCAGCAAACAGATGTGGCAATCCCTGACCGGTTCCATCGAGGCAATGCGCAGCGTGCTCCTTCGAGGAGACTTTAAACGTGCCATTAATTCCGAGGGGCAGACTCCAGAGGAAATGCTTCAAGGGGCCCGCCTGGTCCTTGTGGATGCCTACCAAAGAATTCGAGGACTGTATGAACCGGGACACCCCCAAACCATCCATGCACTGGCCACGGACCTCGCTGCACTGCAAGCTGAAATCATCAACATCCCTTCGGATGTTCAAGATCCATCCTGGCTCGATGCTCAAGTGCGATCACAGCGGGAGTCAGCGAAATCCATTCAAGCCTTCCACGACTTCGGTTTTTCCGACCGCAGAAAGGAAAGTGGCATACGCTTCATGCATAAAATCGTGGACGATTCGGGAAAGCGATTCAAAGGAGTACACTACGATCACGGATCCGGAATCGTGGTGGCGGATGTGGATGGTGACGCGCGGCTTGATATCTATTTTGTGAACCAGGTCGGTGGCAATGAACTATGGCGCAATCTTGGAGATGGAAAATTCGAAGATATCACGGAGCGCGCCGGGGTTTTTGTCAGCGACCGCATTGGGGTCTCGGCAGCCTTTGCGGACATCGACAATGATGGGGATCCTGATCTCTTTGTAACGGCCCTGCGGAAGGGAAATGTCCTGTTTGAAAATCTTGGAAAGGGTCAATTCAGGAACATCACCGCGGGCTCTGGTCTGACATACAAGGGGCACCCTTCGAGCGCGGTGTTTTTTGATTACGACCGGGATGGACTTCTGGATCTACTGGTCACTAACGTGGGTCGATACACGACTGATGAGGCAACTCAGGTAACCATGGAAGGCATCCGTGGGGAGGCCGACATTGGAGATCAATATTATCTTGGTTTCGAGGATGCCTTTGCCGGCCACTTGAAGCCGGAACGTGCCGAGCCAAGTCGACTTTACCGAAACATCGGCAAGCGAAGGTTTGCAGATGTAAGTTCAGAAA
>JAAZXX010000614.1 GCA_014239995.1 Verrucomicrobiia bacterium | reverse complement strand
AACGGCAGTTTGCTCTGCATATGCCGTGGTCGCCCTGGTTTTTTTCCTTTTTAACGTGCCTTCTTCCCGGCAGTTCAGGGGCCGTACTCCGGCCCTGTATTTTCCACGATTCTCATTTACACATCGATAGTGATGCCTTTACATCCTGCTCCTTTAAATAACGATATGACCATGCCCAATGCATCGAATGACGTCCATACCATCAGCCAGGAGCTGAATCTGCGACCGCACCAGGTGGCATCGACGGTCCAATTAATTTCTGAAGGCGCTACGGTGCCCTTTATTGCACGTTACCGAAAAGAGGCCACCGGAATGCTGGATGAAGTGGCAGTTACTCATATTCGAGACCGCATGCGGCAATTAGCGCTGTTGAGTCAGCGACGCCAAACCATCATGCAATCTCTTGAGGAAAGGCTTCTCCTGACAGAGGGACTTCGTTTGGCTATCCAAAAAGCGACTAATATGACTCAACTCGAGGACCTTTACCTGCCCTATCGGCCGAAGCGACGAACGCGTGCGACCATCGCGCGTGAAGCCGGATTAGAGCCCTTGGCCAGCCAATTGTTCGAACAGGGCCATACCGATCCCATGACGGAGGCCAAGGCCTTTGTCAATCCCGATAAGAACATTGTGGATACGCTTGCAGCCCTGGCGGGAGCCCGGGATATCATGGCGGAATGGATCAGTGAAAATGCAGGTGCTCGCGAGGAAATAAGGAACTTTTATCGTTCAAAAGCCCTGGTCCGCTGTCGTGTGCTCAAAGGCAAGGAGGAGGAAGGGCAAAAATATCAGGATTATTTTGACTGGAACGAACCCTTGAGCAAGGTTCCCTCCCATCGCTTGCTTGCCATGCGGCGTGGTGAAGCTGAAGGGATCTTGATCTTACGGGTTCATCCTGAGGAAGAGGAAGCGGTGTTTCTGCTGGAAAGACGTTTTTGCAAGAAGGGAGGGAAAATGGCTTTGCGTCAGGTTCAGTTGGCGGTAATCGACGCCCATAAACGCCTGCTGGGACCTTCCATTGAGACTGAGATGCGTCTTGAATCCAAAAGGTCTGCAGATGCACAGGCGACTGCCGTTTTCGCGGATAATCTACGACAATTGCTTTTGGTCTCACCCTTGGGCGAAAAAGCTGTTTTGGCGATTGATCCCGGCTATCGTACGGGTTGCAAGACCGTGGTGCTGAATGCCCAGGGAAACCTGCTGCATCATGATGTGATATTCCTGACCGCGTCTGAGCATCAGCGCTCGGAGGCTTCACGAAAGGTTCGCTTACTGATCGAAAAATTCAAGATTGAAGCTGTTGCCATTGGTAATGGGACCGCAAGCAGGGAAGCTGAACAGTTTTTCAAAAAAATGGACCTATCAGGATCCATTCCCATCGTTTTGGTAAACGAGAGTGGTGCCTCCATATACAGCGCCTCCGCGGTCGCAAGAGAGGAATTTCCCGATCACGACCTGACCGTCAGGGGGGCCGTTTCCATTGGTCGCCGTTTGATGGATCCCTTGGCAGAGCTGGTTAAAATTGACCCTAAATCCATTGGTGTGGGCCAGTACCAGCACGATGTCGATCAAAGTGCCTTGAAGCACTCGCTTGATGATGTGGTTCAGAGTTGTGTCAACAAGGTGGGCGTGGAACTCAACACTGCCAGTCGGCAATTGTTGAGTTATGTTTCGGGACTTGGACCTCAATTGGCGGATCACATTGTCCGCCATCGTGATTTGAAAGGACCCTTCAAGTCCCGAAGTGCATTAAAGCAAGTAAACCGACTGGGGCCCAAAGCCTATGAACAATCCGCTGGTTTCCTGCGTATCCATGATGCTGCAAATCCATTGGATGCAAGCGCAGTGCACCCAGAACGCTATAACCTTGTTAAATCCATGGCGAGGGATTTGAAATGCAATGTGGAGGACTTGATCGAAAAAGCCTCCTTGCGGTGCGAACTCCAGTTGGAGCGTTATCAGACCGATCAAGTTGGCATGCCTACCCTGCGGGACATCGTGACGGAGCTTGCAAAACCAGGACGTGATCCTCGAAGCCAGTTTGAGACAATCTGTTTTCAGGATGGTATCGAGAAGCCTGAAGATTTGAATCCAGGGATGAAACTTCCCGGCCTGGTCACCAACGTGACTGCTTTTGGTGCTTTTGTGGACATTGGGGTTCACCAGGACGGCCTCGTGCACATAAGTCATTTATGTGACCAGTTCGTCAAGGATCCTGCTGATGTGGTCAAGGTTGCCCAGAAAGTACAGGTAACAGTGCTTGAGGTGGACCTCACACGTAAACGCATTGCCCTGTCCATGAAGGCCAATCCAGAAATCGCAGGGAAATCCCGCCCGGGCAGTTCCCAGATGCCCTCCAGACCACGGGGGAATAGCGCTACTCCGAAACCTCGCTCAAACAAAGAAGATGGGGATGACTGGTTCAGTCAAGCTATGTCCAAGGCGCAGACACAACGCAAGCGATGATGGTTTGAGGAAGGAATCAGCCCCCTAAGATACATGCGCTTACCTTCCCTTTAATTATATTCAGAGTTTCATGAGGGTCATTGGAAGTTTTTTCCGGTGACTTCTATCCAATAGCGAACCACGCTTTTACAAAAGCCCCTGAACACTGGTACAAGGCATTTTCGATCTCGGGAGGCTTGCGATGATTTTCTCTCTCATGAGGTAATTAAAGCGGCATACCTGCACTTGTTTCCAGTGGCATGGCATGCCATCAGTCCTGCATGCCTGCCGGTTCACAGGAGACCAGCTGATGCA
>JAAZXX010000613.1 GCA_014239995.1 Verrucomicrobiia bacterium | reverse complement strand
CTGAAACCAGATTGGTGTTGTCCATACTGGTCAGAGCCAGAAACAGATCACACTCACCCACATTTGCCTCGGCGAGGGTAGTGGCTGCTGCGCCGTTACCACAAAGCACGGTGGCATCAAGCCCCTCATCCAGATCCTCCGACTTTTCCTCGGAAGCCTCAATGACTGTGATGTTATGTAACTGAGTAGACAAGCCCTCAGCCAAATGCCTTCCCACCTCGCCTGCACCTACGATGATGATATTCACTTTTGGGGATTCAAAGGGATGAACAGGGAACTTGCCAGATTTATTCTTGCGGTCAAAAACATCGGGATGAATCCA
Source organism: Verrucomicrobiia bacterium (assembly GCA_014239995.1). GTDB lineage: Bacteria > Verrucomicrobiota > Verrucomicrobiia > Limisphaerales > AAA164-E04 > AAA164-E04. Next base: position 2,442 of record JAAZXX010000613.1, on the reverse strand, counting down.
TCCGTGCAAGGCAGCAGTCCCAATAGGGGATGCCTGAAGACCAACGAAGGAGCGATCTTGCTCATTGCAGGAGGCGCCTGAACTCTCCCCCATCCAACCAGATCCCCTTGCAATTTGGAGATTGATCGAGCTCAATATCCTGAACAAACCGGACAAGCAAATAGCCATTTTCACATTTCGTACAGCGCATGATATCTTCGCTTATGCCTTTTTCATAATCTAGTGACATTTTAGGGCGAGAAAGGGGCATCGTCCAGCAACAATCGGGCCTTGGTAAAGCACCCAGTGCTGGGAATGATTCCATCGACATGCATTACGCGCTGTATGGGATAGATCACGACAGACTTGATGTATCATTCAAACCTCAGGGGTTCTTTCAGGGGACCTGGTTGTAAGGCTGGATGGCCTTGCCATACGGGTTTCTGGCGTATCCGCATTTGCTGGAAAGACTGAATAAACCCTCGACTTATATCAGTACCCTGTGGGGCCAGTGCCTCGTGGGCCTCCTTGAGCTTGTAAAAAGGGATGGAGGGATACCGGTGGTGAATCCAATGATATCCCTCGTTGTGCTTGAAAAAATTTCCCCATCGAGAGAGGTTGGATCTGGCGCCGGTACGGGTGTTGAAATGTTCCTCGATTTCGGACCAATATTGAAAAATGGGGAAAGGCCAAACGAGTGGCAGGAACCAATACAGGATCAAAATATCCAAGAAACCTGCCCATGTGCAAAAAACAAGCAAGGGCAGCCAGAATAAACCGAGCTGCAGGCAGCTGGAACGCGTATCTAAATCTGGCCCACTCCGTAGATAATACCACGTTGGACCACCCAGGAAGGGTTTGATGAACCATATGAAAAACATATCTGGATGCCTGGCGGCATCCAGCCCATAACGACGATAATCCTTCATGGTCTGGTCGCCCCCCCCCATGAGATCCACGTGATGCAGGTGATGCTCCTTCTGAAACCCATGTAAGGTCTGGAAAAAAGGGTAGGCATATAGGCACTGGAGCCATGCATGCAGACGACGTGATTTAAAAAGATTATAATGGGAGGCCTCATGGAGCAGTGCTTCACCCAGACAGAACTGAATGTATCCAATGAACCAAACGGCCATTAAGTTGCACCACCAACGGTCCAGCCAGATGGCGAGAGCCATCGCACAGAACATCATTAGCCAGTCTCTCAAGACGGCTGAAAGCCCTCGACAGGTACTGCGCATACAATAATGTTTCGGATGTGGTCTATCAAGAACCATGGCTTCATGCAGGATTTATCATTATGCTTACCTACGGCCTTGGGTTCATGACTGGACGCAAAGCCGAGTGCGGGTTCATAGAAAAAATAGCCTGTTTTGACAAGAATCGATCTGATGAAATTCAAACTTAAATACCATCTATCAATCAAGGCAACAGTCAAGTTCTTGACATTCTGCTTGGTTCCTGGTTTTTCCATCGGATGTGGAAAAGCATCGAAACCTTCCTTGGTTCCGGTTACTGGGAAGCCGAGGGCCTTGATCATGACAGTAAATGCACCCTTGCAATATCTAGCTGAACAACTGGTTGACACCTCGTGGGCCGAAGTGGTTTTCCCAGCTTCCCCTGAAACGACGGATCCGGCTTATTGGCATCCTACAAGCGAGCAAATCCTTCAATATCAGAAGGCAGACCTCATCTTGCTCAACGGGGCCGGCTATGCCCGCTGGCTGGAAACGACAAGCCTCCCCGTGTCCAAGCTCCTGAATACATCGCTCGCATTCAAGGAACAATGGATTGCCACGGGCCAGGCACTCGTCCACCAACACGGTCCTGAGGGAAAGCATTCACATGAGGGATTTGCATCCACTACGTGGCTGGATTTCGGTCTGTTACAAAGACAAGCTCAGGCGATCTACGAGGCCTGCAGGCAAAAATGGCCATTGCACGCGGCTTCACTAGAAAGAAATCATGCGAGTTTGATCCAAGATCTTACCTCCCTGGACATCGCGATGCAAAGGATGCAATCAGACTTCGGCAACAAGCCTCTGCTTGCATCTCATCCGGTATATCAGTACATGGCGCGGGCATATTCATTAAATTTACATTCCCTTCACTGGGAACCAGATCAAATGCCACCTGAGTCCGATTGGGATACACTGGATGCTTGGTTGCAGATCAATCCAACGCACTGGATGTTATGGGAAGAAACACCCCATGAGGAAATCCAGAGGAGACTCAAGAAACGAGCGATTACATGGGTGGTTGTTCGCCCCCAAGGAGGAAGACCGAGTACAGGCACATTTCTGGATAGCATGCGAACCAACATCACAAACCTTGCATCCCAGTTGCAATGAGCCGTCTTGTTGGGGCAAAAAGAACCAGGATTGATCACAACGGGCTAAATATATGGTTTTGTATAACTTATTTAAAGCCTTCAAACTACAATTGAATGTATCTCACCAATAG
>JAAZXX010000612.1 GCA_014239995.1 Verrucomicrobiia bacterium | reverse complement strand
CAGTGCCAGGGCGATGATCTCTATTATAGCCTTGAGTTGTTCCTCGGTGCCATTGCCGGGCCTGGGTTCCGCCACCTCGGTCTTGGGCTTGGGCCGCTCAAGCCAGGGTTCCTGCTGGGAAATCTTTTTCTCAAGGCTGCGGACTGAGCCGAGATATTCCTCGAGTTTGTGTTGATCCTGTTTGCCCAGTTCCCTGTTCAGGGACTTGGCCTGGCCCATGACCACGTCGAGGATGCTGTTTTGCCGCTTGAAGCGTTCCGCCTGGGAAATCTTCTTCTCGGCAGTGTCCTCAAAGAACATGGCCCGGTAGGCCTGTTGCATGCTGCTGTTAGGCACCTGCACACCGGTACGGGTGAAGCTGAGCAGGTTACGTTCCCGGACCCCGAGAGTCATGGAGGGGAAGCGTGTGGCCGCACCGTGATATTCAGCGAGTTTCTGGTCGAGGCTGATATTGCCCTCCTCGTAATTGTGCGCGAGCACAGGACGCACTCCGCTTAACAAGACGGGCACCCCCTGGTGGCCGCCGGTAAAGCCGTGATCCAGGTTGGAAAAGGTGGTGAAATCTTTGCGGTGTTTTTCCAGCGGTTTGAGCGTCCCGGGCATGTCGTAGTTCGCCCCGGTCTGGGTTGCGTCGGGAAAGAAAGCCTTTTGGTAGACACCGTAGTTGTTGGAAAGACAGACGAAACGCTTGACCAGTTTGCCCTTGCCGGCGGCAGCCATAGTGGAGGGAGCCCATGATTCCATGACCGGAAGGGCAATAGCCACACCTGCGCCTTTCAAAAAATTGCGTCTGTTCAAGTGATGGGTCATATCGAATGTCTCCCTGTCATCCAATGCATGCAATTGCCATGGCCAAGCACATCCTTTAGCATGAAAGTTTCCTATTCAAGCCAAGAAAACTGGTTTCGGGACAGTTTTCCGGGGAAGCTTCAGCGGTCGGGTACCTTATTGATGGTCAGGTAAACCAGTTCCTTGAAAGGTGAACCATCTGTGGCCTGTAAATTTAGGTTCATCTTCATCTGGTTGACTGGTTGCATGTCGGCAATCTTAAGGAACAATGCATCTCCATCTTCCAATAGTTCAATGGCTTTAACTTCGACTTGGTCTTGGCCGGTCTTGCCGGGATTCCGCAATGAGTATTGCTTGGATCCATAATTGGCGGCCCACTTGTAATTCCACTGCTTGAGATCGTAACGATCTACTTCGGGTGCGGTTTTTGCATCTAGCTTGAAGTTGAATCGCAGTTCGATGCCGTTGTTTCGAATCTTGAGGTCGGTTAACAGTTTCGCCGGTTTGCCCGTATAGCGAAAGCGGTGAACGTGACCTTGGGAAAGACCCTTGCGTCCACCTCCGTTCCAGCCATTGAGCCCGGCAGCGTAGACTTGGCCGTCCTTGGGATTTACACGGGCCCGATGAATGCCGGTCAATGCGTCGATCTTGAGCCGCACGATGGCAGCTTGGTCATGACCATCCACTTCCTGGAGCATCATATAATACAGCCATCCCTTGCCGAAGCTGGTGTGGAGCAGGCTACCTGAAAGCGGCCCCCAGCGCTTGTCGTCGACCCACAATTGCCCTCCGGATGAATTGTCGAAATCTTGCGGCATCCAGATAATGGGCTGGTCGAAGGTTTTCGGGGGAATGACCTTTCTATGATCGATACGACCGCCGTCGGGAGCCCACAAGCCTTGCTTCTGGACATGCGTCTGAACATACCCGTAGAACCCGCCGGGCTTGCATAGGCTCACCTTGGAAGCGGGCATCCAACTGCCTTGGTTGTCGCTGACGGTAACGCGACCATCCGGCATGATACCCATACCGTTTGGAGTGCGGAAACCAGTGCAATGAACCTCGCGTTTCTTGCCGTCGGGAGACACCTTGATAACCGAACCAGGCAAGGCATAGGACGTGTATTGTCCTGACTTGGCGTAGTAGAGGTTGCCGTCAGCGTCCCGTTGCAAATCGAAGTTGAAGGCGTGGAAAAAGGTCGAGACGTCGTCGTCCGCGCTGAAGCTTTCGTAGAAGTCCGCTTCACCATCCGAGTTGAGGTCATGCAGGCGGGTGAGGCGGTCCTTGCAAGTGACGTAGACCAAGCCGTCGATCACCTGCAGGCCGAATGGCTCGTACATGCCCGCCGCAAAGCGTTTCCATTTCAAGTTAGCGAGCGATTTGTCGATACCGGAAACGATCCAAACGTCGCCTCCATGCGTGCAGACCGCCATGCGTCCGTCAGGAAAAAAAGCGAGGGCCGAGGTGCGAAACCACACCTTGCCGGGTTTCTTGGCGGGCAAGGTGAGCGTGTCCATGACATAAGGGGCATCTTCCTTCCCCAAGAAACCTTTGGTCGTCACCACATCAGGCCAGCTCAACTGGCTCCCCTTGAGAAAATCGGCCGGATCGGGCAATGCGTCCTTCAGCTTCAAGTGACTGAGGTATCCGGCCATGGAAAGCAACTGGGCATCCGTTTTCGCGCTGTAGCGAATGACTTGAAAGAGACGGCTTTTCTTGGAGGCGGGAATGGTGAGGATCACGCGATTTTGACCATCAATACTCCAACCTAGGCCATCAGTCTCCCCGAAGACCGCGGCCGCGGCAAATCGCTCGAGGGGATCCTTGGCCGGAAAACCAATAACGGCTAACCAATCGGCGACGTTATTCTTGGCAGATTTCAAATTCACCGTGGCCGCCTTTGGGTCAAGAAACCCGCGGCGAGCGCCCTCCCCTTCCAGTTGGGCCACGCTGAGCTGAAGCGCCTGCGAGCCCGAGGCAACGC
>JAAZXX010000611.1 GCA_014239995.1 Verrucomicrobiia bacterium | reverse complement strand
CACAATGCCATCATACCCGATGAGTTGCTGAACCCCTTGGGTCTGTTCAAGGAAAGACTCAGCCAATCAGCTCTTTATGCGATGGTAAGGGAAGTGCCGGATACCGAAGCTCACGGTGTGTATGACTGGTTGAAGAAAAAGGGAGTGCAATTTCAATTGGGCGTCCGCGAGGCAAGTGATTTGACGCTTTCTCAGGTGCTCTTGCAGTGTAAGATGTATGTTGCTGCTGTCCGGATGGCTGATGCCTTCGGATGCGCCACCATCGGCATCCAGTACCAGCAGGGTCTGAAGGACCTGCTCCCAGCGAGCGATCTGGTTGAAGGCCTGCTCAATAACTCAGATCGTCCACCGGTCAAGGACCCTGAAACTGGCAAGGTACTGTATGAAGGCGCGGCCATTCCTCACTTCAACGAGGTGGATGAATGTGCCGGTCTGGACGCCCTCCTGACACATCGCCTTTGGACTCAACTTGGCTGGGCTCCGGAGACGACCCTGCATGATCTTAGGTGGGGTGAGCATTTCAAGGGAAAAGGGGTGGACGCATACGTCTGGGTTCTTCTTATCAGTGGGGCTGCACCTCCTGCGCATTTCATTGGTGGTTACAGGGGAAGTACAAGTGAACGACAGCCTCCCATGTATTTTCATCTTGGAGGTGGAACACTCAAGGGTGTTTCCAAACCAGGGTGGATTGTTTGGAGTCGTGTTTTTGTCATGGAGGGTCGACTACAATGCGATCTGGGACTTGCTGAAATTGTCAGGCTTCCTGATACAGAAACTGAGCGGCGTTGGAATGAAACCACCCCCCAGTGGCCTATCATGCATGCCGTGTTCAAGGGGATATCCAGGGATCAAATGATGGCACGTCACAAGTCCAACCATATTCAGGTGGTATATGCCCCCAGTCGTAAAAAGGCTCATCAGGGTTGCAGGATAAAATCCTCCATGATGGATGCACTGGGAATTGAAACCCATCTGTGTGGGGATGTGGATCCTGCTTGAGTAGCATCGATGTCATCTTTTTGTTCAAGGAGTTTTTTTGTAACTGATTCATGAATCCATCTCAAAACAAGCACCCAACCGATCAGGGGGTTTTACTGACACGCTGGCTTCGGGGTCTTTACGAATGGACCATTCAATGGGCAGATAAACCACACGGTACCTGGGCACTCTTTCTGATTGCCTTTGCTGAATCATCCTTTTTCCCCATTCCTCCCGATGTACTGCTGATCGCACTGTGTGTTGGGAGCAGGACAAGATCCTTTCGGTTTGCGGCCATCTGTACATTGGGCTCCCTCATGGGGGGGATGGTCGGTTACGGTGTGGGCGCCTATGCATATGAATGGATAGGTGCCCCGATTGTGCAGGCCTACCACGGTGAAGCAGCCATGGCAAAAATCAAGGCGTGGTATGATACATACGGTTTCTGGGGCAACCTGCTGGCAGCGGTGACACCCGTTCCATACAAGGTTTTCACCATCGCCTCAGGCGCTTTTGATTTTTCGTTTGCTGATTTCATGCTGGCTTCGGTCGTCGGCAGGACCCTGCGCTTTTTTGTGGTTGCGGGTTTGCTCTATGCCTTTGGAGCTCCCATCAAGGCCTTCATTGAAAAATATTTCAATTGGTGTGCCTGGGTCTTCATGATCCTCTTGATTGGTGGCTTTATACTTCTAAAGTATCTCTGAAACTCGAATGGAAATCATTGCCAAGGATCTTCTCAACTTGTCTGAAAGTCTCGCCAAGGCCAATGCGAGGCGTTCCCACGTAGATGCCATTGATTTGGGTGCTTTACGGGCCATCCGGGAGTATTCCCCTGATGATATGACCATCAGCGTTGAATCCGGAATGGGGTTTTCGCAACTTCAAATGCAATTGGTGCGACATGGGCAATGGTTGCCTCTTGATCCTCCCCTTCCTCAGCATTGGACCGTGCGCGGGTTGATTGAAGAAAACCCCTCCGGCCCCCGACGAAATGCCTATGGAACTCTCAGAGATGCTGTGATTGGCCTCGAGGCGGTTCGGAGCGATGGGCAGTGTCTCAAAAGCGGTGGTAGAGTGGTCAAGAATGTAGCCGGGTTTGACCTGTGTAAATTGCTGATAGGAAGCGGAGGCAGCCTCGCTGTGGTGAGCATGGTGACCTTCAAGCTGATGCCACTGCCCGAGTGCGAGACTGTCTGGGTTTGTCATGTTTCCGATGCCGAGGAACTTGTGGATATAGCGAAACCATTCAGGAGCGGGTCGACATCCATACCGCCTGTCATTTTTGATTTTTTCCGCGGCCCCGATGCTGTTGAGAAAAGACTCTTTGGTACGCTTGTGATTGGATACTCAGGTAACTCTGATGCAGTGGATCGGGCTTCCTCTGAATTGAATCAAACGAAGCGGCAGTGGATTCGATATGCGCACTGGGCTCGAGGTGGTCTTGAACCCCTTCCAGCATCATTGCTTTACCAGGAGGCTTTCTGGAAAGACTATCCTTCGCTCAGGCCTACCATGGAATCCGTGTTGCCGACGCGATTACCACAAGTCATCGATCGCCTGGCCAGGCAGGAATCCTGCCTGGCACGTATGGGGCAGGGGACCCTGTATCATTTTCACCCCCGGTTGGTGGAAGTGTCATCCAGAGCACACTTCCTTGAAACTCGAATCAAGGAAGTGTTCGATCCACACGCAATTCTGCCAGCTTTACCTTGATATGCAAACCAGGGTCCAAGGTGAAACACCCGCAGCCTTCCTGGATGAGGAACAGGCATTGGCCTGCGTTCACTGCGGGCTC
>JAAZXX010000610.1 GCA_014239995.1 Verrucomicrobiia bacterium | reverse complement strand
TGTTCGCTTGAGTATCTTATTCCTTTCATCGTCTGAGTCCTTTCTGTTGACCCAGACTAACTTTTCAAGTGGATCAGTTCTCGTAACCTCGACCAGCCCCCTACCCTGGATTTTTCGAAACACCTAGCATCGAACAACTGGATGTTTTGCCATGTCACAACTTGGGTTTGCTATGTCCATTGGAGTCTCCTTGGAGCGCCCAGGTGAACCAACAACGCAGGAGTTTCTGGTTCCTGACTCCTTTCAAGTGGTCTCGATTTCATGAAACGCATTTCACGAAATGGGGTCATCATTCAAACGGATACTGAGCAGATAGTAACAAGGCACGGCAAGGATTTTGCCCGGATAGCATGAGGATAGTTCCAAAAAGCCATTTTGCCAGGGAAACGAACGCTCTCTCTTGTGCTGCAAAAGACTTCAGTAAAACTAGATAGCAATGGCGGAGAGGGTGCGAATCGTGCCCTTTAAGCACCATTTATTAACAACTTACGCATGCCGAATTTCACTATTCAAGCATATTCGCTGACTATCCCGTCACTATCCGCCACTGCCATACCCTTGCACTTTTACTGACAGTTGAAAGCACTACATTCTGCCCGGTTCTTCAATTCATTGAGTCATGATCAACGGTGAAGTTCAGATCCTTTACCATTGCCAAATCGGCATCATTGAGTATGTTCAAATCAATGAACAAGCGAATCACCTTCAATCCTGAACAGTGTGGTGGTAGACCCTGCATCCGCGGCATGCGCATTCGGGTCAAGGATGTGTTGGATTTGCTTGCCGCTAAGGTGTCGAGGAAAGAAATCCTTGAAGACTACCCTTACCTGGAAGAAGCGGACATTGACGCATGCCTCGAATATGCCGCTGCAGAAACAGATCATCCAGTGCTCCTCGTTTCATAAACCATGCGATTCCTCATCGATGCTCAACTGCCGCCTGCGTTGGCTAGAGCTTTGAGCGAGACCGGTCATGAGGCTGAGCATGTAATTGATATCGATCTACACAATGCGGATGATTCGGCAATCTGGGATTACGCTGTTGAGCACGGTGCCGTCGTCTTGACCAAAGACGAAGATTTTCCGCATCGACTTAATCAAAATCCACAAAAAGCCCCTACCATCATTTGGCTGAGAATGGGAAATACAAGCCGCCGTGTTTTGCTGGAAAGGATCCAATCTTTCCTGCCTAATATCGAAGACCTGATTCGTGGTGGTGAAAAGCTAATTGAAATAAGGTGAAGAAGATTCTACTGACAGCAAGAATCAATTTTTGAGCTCATACTCCCACTACCATACACTGACATTATTACAGAAACAGGATCCCCTTCATTCGGCTCGACAGTTTCCCTCCGCTCATTAAAACCCTCCGCATGCTCGGAACCATCATTGCTCATTACAAAATTACCGCCAAGCTTGGGCAAGGCGGAATGGGTGAGGTGTATCGTGCAACAGACACAAAACTGGATCGCGAGGTAGCGATCAAAGTGCTGCCTAAAAGCTTCGCGCAAGACACGGAAAGGCTTGCAAGATTTGAGCGTGAGGCCAAAACGCTGGCAACATTAAACCATCCAGCTATCGCCTGTATTTATGGTCTGGAACAAGAAGGTGATTCAAAAGCGCTCGCGCTTGAATTGGTCGAAGGTGAAGATTTATCCGAACGGTTGAAGCGTGGCCCCCTCCCCGTCGAAGAGGCCTTGGAAATATGCAAACAAATCGCCGAGGCACTCGAAGCAGCTCACGAAAAGGGAATCATCCACCGTGACCTGAAACCAGGCAATATTAAGATCAAGGAGGACGGACAAGTGAAGGTCCTGGATTTTGGTCTGGCCAAAGGATTGAGCAATGAAGCGGACCTGCCAACCACAACCAATGCAGAGGATTCACCTACCATCACAGATGCGTTCACCCAACCCGGAACTATCCTCGGCACAGCGGCCTACATGTCTCCTGAACAAGCACGTGCAAAACACGTGGATAAACGGTCGGATATTTGGAGCTTTGGCTGTGTATTGTTCGAATCGCTGACAGGAAAAAGGGCATTTCACGGCGAAGATGTCACTGAAACTTTAGCATCAATCATCAAGGGGGAACCGGATTGGTCATTATTACCCGATCATTTACCGCCACTCATCCACCACTTACTCATCAAGTGTCTCGGTAAAAAACGCAAACAACGACTCCATGACATCGCAGATGCACGTATCGACATTGAACGCGTTCTGACCGATCCATCAGGTTTAGAAAAAACCGAAGTTGCCACAATTGGGAATCCTCAAAAAAGAACGTCCTTTGCTTTGACCACGGTTTTACTGGCTTTGAGCATGTTGGTCACGGCATGGATTACTTGGAATCTGCGCCCAGCGGCAAAACAAGGTACTTCAAAATTAACCTCAAAACAATCTGAATTGTTGTTGAAAGATGATGCCAGGTTATTTCAAAAATTTAGCAATCCTTTTACCCTATCACGCGATGGTAGATTATTGGCTTACATGCAGGCCGATAAAGCCATCATTACCGACCGCCAACTTCATGTTCGCAATTTGGAAACAGGGTATTCGAAAGCCATCCCCGGCATGACGGGAGTCGTTGCGCCTTTCTTTTCGCCTGACGGGGATGAGATTGGTTTCATCCATGGTGGACTCAAAGCCATACCTACAGATGGCGGGGAAAAAAGGGTAATCGTCCCTGACGGTAGTTTGGCTGTTTGGAATTTTAATGAAGCTGATTGGAGCCGTCATGATCAGATTGTCTACGCAAAAACGAAATCCAACT
>JAAZXX010000060.1 GCA_014239995.1 Verrucomicrobiia bacterium | reverse complement strand
GCATGAGTCAACGGGACGTCACGGCAGCCAACATGCTGGGCATGGGTGATCTGGTTCCCGAGCAATTCAGCCAGAACAACCCCAGCACCACCAGATTACAAAATTTTCAAAGCATGTTGGCTGCCGTGACGTCCCGTTGACTCATGCTGGTGAGTGCTTCGGGGCCGCGGTCGCTTCTCAGGGTCTCCTCAGGCTTAAAAAGATTTTCAAACTGCTCCTGATAATACTTCGGCGTTACTGCATTGCCCCGCGCCAGTAAATCTTCCCCTGTGAGCTCTTTTGCATTATCCGAGTCGACGTTTTCTGTGTCATCACGGAATTGCATCTCTTTTCGAGTGCGTTGCAGTTTCGACGGGTGCTTCTTTTTATTGCCGTAGAAAATATGTTCAGCAAGCTGGCGTGACGACTTGGAATCCAAATCCGTTGTCAGAAAACTATCCGATTCGACCTCCAGTCCATCCAGATCGCTTGAGCCTGCCCGATCTTCAGATGACTGAAAGGCCCAGTTGTTTTTTTTGTCCAAGGCTTCCAACAACGCCCTGCGCTGTTTTGCACTCATTTGTGCGCCGTTCAACGGGTTTTGCCATGGGGCAATCACGGCATCGACCGAGCTGCTTTTCTTGTTGCCGAATCGGCCCAAATTCTCAAGCTTGGTCGCATCTAGGTCGATCGTGGGAAGGGAACTTTTGGATTCTTGTTCAAAGATAACGCGCTCGCCTGCCCTTGCGTTATGCAAAGAGGTGCTGGCGAGGCAGGTAAGTATCGTTAACGTTAAATATTTCATCACAGCAGCATTCCCTTAAGAAGTGTCATCGTGAAAATACACAAGGTTCAGCCTTTGGTCAATGCTGGGATTCAGATTTGCATGACCGGTTTTTTTGAGCGATGTTCCCATACGGTTATAGGGTTAACTGTGGTGCATCGATCAGATGAATGTCCTGGTGGAATTTCCAGCCGAAAGATTGGTAAGTTCCGTGAAGTCTTGCGGTGTTTCGTTGCAAGCGCCTGCAGGGTAGGTCCCGTCCTTCGTATTGACGCTGTTTGATGCCCCTTGACGGTCGCGGTTTCAGGTTCCAGTAGGCAAGGACCTGGGGGCATGGATTTCCTAAAATCAAAACAAATTTATTCCAAGATGGATCCATTAGTGTGCGGATGTCCCTATTGTGGATACGAGTCTGAAATTGTCATCGATATGTTTGATGGGCAAATGGACCTGGCGAGTGATTGTGAGAATTGTTGTCGTCCATTTTATGTTCATGTTTTACTCGAGGCTGGTCAGGTTGTTGAGTGTTGCGTACAGTGCTGAAGTGTTGCTGAATATTGTGACACGGGTGGACGTTTAGCAAAGGCCTCACAAGATGGATATGAACAGGAAGAATACAAAGACCACAAAGGCCCCAGATCCATTTCGTGAGCCGCGTCGACGCTCCAAGGCGATGGCCTGTGACTTTCAGGGCGAAACCGTTCCCATGATACTCAGGCATGCTGACGTGCGTCAGGCTGCCCGCGATTGGAAGACCTACAGCTCGGATGCCCCTTTCAAGGTCCCCATTCCATCCGAGGAGGATGTTCGCTCGATGAGACAACTTCCCGTGGAGGTGGACCCCCCTGAGCACACGGAGTATCGAAGGATTGTGGAGCCCTTCTTTCGTCGTGCCAAAACCCCTGAGATGGTGGCGCAGGTCAGGGATTTGATGAGCGAGATGGTTGACCTTGCCTTGGGTAAGGATGACATTGAATTGGTCCGGGAGTTCGCACTGCCCCTCCAGTCGCGTGCCTTGACCTATCTGTTGAATGTTCCAGAATCTGAGGCCAGCATATGGACTGGATGGGGTACGCACGTGTTTCGTGATGGGGACGATGGTTCTCGTAAGGGCGCCGAGCTGGAGGATTATCTGGAGCGCAAGTTTGATGCCGTTCAACCTGACTCTGATGAGATGGACTTCTTCAGTGTGCTTACGAGGGCGACGTATCAGGGTCGGCTCCTGACACGGGAAGAAATGTTGGGTTTCGCAAACCTGACTTTTGCAGGAGGGCGCGATACCATTATCAACAGCATTGTTGCTGCGCTGCATCACCTGGCAAAAAATCCGGAGAGCCTGACATTTCTCCGGGAGGAACCCTCCCGTATCACGCATGCGAGTGAGGAAATATTCCGCGTGTTGACACCCCTGACACATATCGGCCGTGTTTGCCCGGTAGACACCAAGGTGCATGGCCATACCGTACCGTCCGGAGGTCGTGCGTCCCTGTGCTGGGCTTCAGCCAATTTCGATGAGTCCGTCTTTGAAGCCCCTGAGGAAGTGCGTTTGGACCGGAAACCGAATCCGCACCTTGCTTTCGGTTTTGGGGCTCACTTATGCCTCGGGGCACCGCACGCGCGCCTTCTCATGCGCAGCTTGCTGGAAGTTTGCGTGGAGCGGGTGGGCTCTATCCAAATCCAGGGTGAGGAGGTGCATGTGGAAAATGAACAGGCCTATCAAAGGTCGGTGGGCTTTGACAGCTGTACAACACGGTGGAATCCATTATAATTTCCAAACACATAATCAAAATGAAAACATACCTCTCGTCATTCTGTCATTTCTTTGCAGTTCATCTGCTCCTTATCACCGCCGGCAATGCGGAGGACACTTCAGCCCCCCGTGCTTTCATCGATGACCAGCAACCCGGTTGGCGAGCTATGACCGAGGAGGATTTTACCCGTGTGAACAGCGCGGAGGATACCTGGACCTGGAAGGGGACCGAGTTACATTGCACGGGCAAGCCCGTCAGTGTCCTGCGCACGGTCCGTCAATACGAGAACTTTGAGATGGTGCTTGAGTGGAGTCATCAGCAATATGCGGGTAACTCAGGGGTATTCGCCTGGGTGACACCTGCATCCATTGAACGTTTGACCAAGGCCGGTAAGCCGGGGCTTCCCGATGGTATTGAGGTTCAGATCCTTGACCATGGATATACCGAGCGCACCAAGGCCAGCGGTGGCAAGACTGATTGGTTTGGTACCAACGGTGATATCTTTCCAGTGCGCGTCAAGATGACGCCCTTTCCGCCACTTTCACCCAATGGACAGCGTAGTTTTCCCAGGAAACATCTCGCCAAGGGGCATGGCGAATGGAACCACTATTACATCCGGGCTATCAACGGTGAGCTTCGACTGTGGGTGAATGGGGAAGAAGTTTCCGGTGGTACGGATTGTGATCCAAGCAAGGGTTACCTTTGTCTTGAGAGTGAAGGGGCACCTATTATCTTTCGCGGCCTTCGTATCCGGGTCCTGCCTTGAGGCGATTCTTGCAATGCGTCCTGCTCGTTCTGGGGATCACTCCAAGACTTTTTCCACCGTCACGTTGATCGAATGAGCGGTGGCTTTTTTATGGTGTCAGTGCTCCCCTGAACCTAGATGTAATACATCGCCCGTGTTTGATTGTCCTCTTCCAGCAATTGCTGAAAATGGATGGAGGAAGCTTCCTGGTCCAGGGTTGCTTGCAACTGAAGCCATGCCTTCTTGAGTGCCTCGGGGCATTCACTGTTGCCCAAGGCGGAGGGATCGAATACGGCGCCATGGATGCATCGGAGAACCTCGGCAAGTGTGATTTGCTCGGGTGCTTTGTCCAGAAGATAGCCACCTTCCTTGCCACGCATGCTCTTGACAATTTTCTGTGACTTGAGTTCGATCAGGATCTGGACGAGATAGTTCTGTGGGATATGCTGCTCCCTTGCAAGATCCTCGACTTTCGTGGCCTTGCCAGACTGGTAATGCCGTGCCAATCCAAGGATGGCACGTGCGGCATAATCACTTTTAACGGACAACTTCAACGATCTTCTTTTGCCTTATTCGGGTCGCCAGGGCAAACTTTCAATCTTCCTTCACTTGAACAAGCACGAGTGGATCGTAAGGTGAAGAGGTTGTTGGAGGAGGTGACACATCTGAAAGAAGGTTCTAGCGCTGCCATGGACGCCGATGCATCAGGAAGGAGCCATGATCGTATTTGGATCTGTATTGGGCGCGATAAGTGCCGTTTGTAACACCACCATCATAGGAGTAGACTCCTCCAGCGAGCCTGCCAAGATCCTGTTGTCCCTTGAATACATGTCCCTCAGGAGTCATTTCGGTTTTTACCGTGACGTCCTGCGTGAAACTGAGCACCTTGGCGTATCTGGCGTGATAGCGTGTTTGAAAGGTGCCGTCAGGATTATGCGTCACCAGACACCGCAATCGCCCTGAATGTCCGTTGTGGTCGCTTTCCCAAGTGCCTTCCCATGCCCCCGTCAGGGCATGCGAGGATGCGACGGGTGGAGAGGAAAGCGTCTGTTTCCAGTCCCTTCCGAAACTGGAACATCCACTTACAAGGCATCCGAGGCAGAGCAGAAGGAATCCCCGGGCAAGGAAATGGGCGTGGAAATAGGCTGATGAAGGAGGTGTCGGATTTTTCATGGCTCCAAAACACATGGACATTAAGTCATTGATCGTTGGATGACGATCATGGAATCCACCTTTCGTCATATCGTTTCTTGGAGTCTGCAGTTGTTCCTGGACTTCCATGATCCACTTGATGGGCGGATAGTGGGCTGTAATCGTATTTGAACAAAATGATCCCCCCATTCGAGGCATGGTTTCTTGTGGTGACCGCACAACAGCTTTCGCCTGTCAAAATGCCTGAAGGCGAATGGAAGCGATCACATAAGGACTCCAGGGGCCTGTGTGAGGGTTCTCATACCTACTATTTCCTTTGCTTACGGTGTGTTGTGCCCTGTGTTTGCCGGACGTAGGATCCTCTTATTTGGTTAGTGTATGTTTTAGTTATTGTTCGAGCAAGCCGTTAGGCTTGCTGTGATACTGCCCCCCATGGGGGGCAAATTTTTCTCTTCAAAATCAGTCTCTGAAGTCGCTGAAGCATTAAACATTGGCGACGGCATGCTTTACGCATGGGTAAGAAAATCTCAAAATGCTTCTCATCTCAAATTAGAGAATGACATTTTAAAAAAGGCCGCAGTCATCCTAGGAACCAATCCCCAACCCAGAACCGCAAGATGATTGAGTGGCTTTGTAAACGCACAGGAGCAAGTATTTGGACTGTTTGTCAAACGATGGAATTACCTCGTAGTTCATATTACCACGCTACTACGGAGACTCCTTTTCAGGAGGCAGATCGTAATATTGGTTTAGCAATGCAGAGGATTTTTAGACTTCATCGAAGCGGTTATGGACATCGAAGAATCTGGCGTGAATTGAGGGATGGAGGAATCGTATGTTCCCCATCTAGAGTTGCTCGACTTATGGCTGGGAGCGGGTTACGCGCTATTCAACCTCGAACATTTGTCCCAAGGACCAGTGATGGGCGTGCTGATAAGCCTGCTGACAATCTCGTGAAAGTTGCTCCCAAAGTTGAAACGAATGATCAAATTTGGGTTGGAGACATTACTTTCATACCCACCTCATCAGGGTGGTCCTACTTGGCAATCGTCATGGATTTATACTCAAGGCGGATTGTGGGGTGGAGTCTGACTACCCATTTACGAGCAAGCCTCGTCGTGGATGCTTTCCAGCACGCAGCACGCACTCGAGATCCTGACAATGAAACTATTTTTCATAGTGATCGAGGAAGTCAGTATGGAAGGGTTGTATTCAGAGCTGCGCTCAAACGTTGCAACGTCCTTCAAAGCTTGTCTGGAAAGGCCAATCCTTATGACAATGCTTGGAGTGAATCCTTCATGGGAACTCTTAAAAAAGAACTCATGCAAGGGGGCGTATTTGAATCCCACGAGGACGCTCGCATCGCGCTGTTTGAATACATCGAAGGATATTACGACACCCAACGGAAACATTCCTCTATCGGCTATCAATCACCTGTCCAGTTCGAAAGAAATAATCAACTAAATTGAAAACTTACTGGTCCAAATATCCGTTGCACTTTAACCCCCTCATAACAATACCAAGTCAATTCTGTAACAAGAAATACTGAGTCAAAGTATCACTAAGAAAACCCCCGGTATTCCTGCCTCGTTAAATATGGGGTATGTCTATGATACATATTTCTAGTCGTTTATTGGGTCAGTAAACATGAGTGAAAATTCGCTCCACTTTTGAGGATATCCTTCTCTCTCGTAAATGTGGAAAGAGGTTGCAGTTGAGTGGAAATGGTCAATATTTTGTAATTATTTGTTTTATTAGTTATGATGTTTTTAGAAATTCCAAACTTTTCACTGGTTTTTACTTCTTTTCTCACTCTAGTGTTAGAAACACAAAAATCCATTAATGGGCATAGATAATGAAAAATAACAAATCATTTTTTGAAGATGGCGAAGCGAACGAATGGTTTCGACGTAATATAGAAGGAATAGCGAAAGAGCCTCATAACCCCAGATTAGATGTGCTTGTTAATTGGTTAAAGCCATTTTCAAATGAAATTTCAAACGTATTAGAAATTGGATGCGGCAGCGGACACCGATTAAACCAGATAGTCGATTCCCTTTCAGCAAAAGGTTTTGGCGTTGAGCCAAGTTCTGAAGCAGTTGAATATATAAAAAGTAATTTCCCACAAATTGTCGTTAAATTAGGATTTGGCGATGATGTGCCATTTTCTGAAAAGTTCGATTTAGTTCATTTAGGATTCTTTTTAAGCTGGGTAGATAGAGAGTTTTATTTAAGGTGCATAAGTGAAGCGGATAGACTTGTGAAATTTGGAGGCTTTCTTTCAATTGTAGATTTTGAAACCCCATTCCCATATTCAAATGCCTACTCTCATCAAAACGGAATGTTTACACACAAGCAAAACAATAGCGATGTTTTTGTGGCGAGTGGCTTGTACAGCGTGGTGAATAAATTTCAGTATTCGCCCGGCAAAAGCTATTTTGACAAGGACATAAACGAACGTCGCTCGCTAACACTTCTATACAAAGAAACTCAAATTTTTGGCAAAAAGTAGACGCTTGCTATGGTGTCTAAAATAGAAAAATTTGGTAATCAGACAATCATCAAACAAAAAAAGTTTAACTTATGGCAGTTTAGAATGTGGATTAGTAGTGAAAAGAATTATTTCGAAAAATCACTTTGCACAAAAATGAAAAACTGATTCTGTTGAATTAGCATAAGAGTTATACATATTAAGTAGTACCGGGTTTCGGCCGAACTCCCGGAGCCACTCCAGTATCAATAAAAATCAGTGGTATCTATAGGCAATAGATTCCCTATTTTGTGAATGACATCCTTATTTTTATTTCTTCCTTCCTTAGCCCATGTCAGATGAAAATAGGGTTGATAGAGAGACTGGTGCAAAACGTTTGAGAGTATCGTAGGAACAGTCCCATCAACTCTGGTTCAAAATGGGGTTAAACAATGGATATGAATGTTTTGAACGGTTTGACACGTTACTCAAACCCCCTTGTCACTTGCCTACGAAATAGTCTCTACAAAATCACTTGAATTTTAAAGGTATCCCAAAAGTCTGACAAAATAAGGATTCTGAAGATAGTCTCTAACTCTATCATAAGGAAATAGGTACCCATTTTAACGTCAATTGATATGAGGGTTCTCGTACCAGATGACTCCCAGGTTATCCCGTTCCTCACAGGTCAGAACATCCAGGTCACCATCCTCGTCAAGGTCCAGGAGCTCGATGCGGTCGAACTTCACTCCCATGGAACCTGCGATATCATGAAATATCGGCATGTGCCCTTTGGGACTTTCCTTTTTGGGGATGGAACACCAGGCCAGTCCTGACCTGCCGCGTGTGGCACCTTCGCAACTGATGACAAGCTCAAGTTGTCCATCCTTGTTGATATCACCCTGTGCCACCCCTTTGCTCGTTCCCATCCATTCGGGTAAAATCAGGCGTATCGAATGCTCCAGCGTATTGAAAGCATGATCCATGCTGAAACCAACCATCCCCTTGGGCTTGACTCCTACCCAGACATCCGTCCCCTTTAACTCCTCGCTGGGCATGGTATGCAGGAACATGACCTCCTGCCCCAGGGGCCCTACCCGGTGATGTTTCCACGCCCCGCTATCAGCGGGATCCCCCAGTGGAAGTGGGTTCTCAAGGCAAATGATGCCCTGATGACTACCCTTGCGGTCTGAAATCAGGATATCCTGATCCCCATCCTGGTCGGCATCCAGGCAAACAATGGACATGATCCAGGCAACGTCATAGAGAGGCACATACTTCCAGTCCTCCAGACCACGTGATGGGCCAGGTGCCTTCAACCATCCCAAGCGGGCCTTGTCTCCCTTACTTCCAAGGACAAGGTCCACCTTCTCGTTGGAATCTATCCTTGCTGGGTAAGCAAACATCCACATGGCCAACTTTTGGAGTCCGGGGATGGCTTCCGTCTTCCAGGCACTTGAATCAAGGTAGGCATCAATCTCTGGTGGCGCCCAATGCACGTATACGGACTGGTTTTTGCCCTCACAACTACTCACGACATCGAAAACCCCATCGGCATTCATGTCGATGAACACGGCATCCTCCGGCGAGGCGACTTCCCCAACCGTGGCTTTCGGCCAGGGTAGAGTGACTCTTTCTCGTCCGGGGTTCAAATACACCCGCACCTTGCCTCCTTCTTCCCATCCGGTTGCAATATCCAGTAAAGCGTCCCCATTGACATCTGCCAGCCGCACCCCGTCGGCTCCCTGCGATGTGGCATCGATGGTATGGCGCTGCCAGTCGGCAAGCAATGGCTGGATGGAAACCGAATGCACCAGGGCAAGGGCCAGGAAGATTCGGAGCGATCTGGTTCTCAAATGGGACCAAGTTGCTTGGCGGTAGGCGTGGTTCATCTTGTTGACTTTCATCAACCCCTCATGGGTCATGTCAGGGGCGCACTGCGGTTCCATCTCTTCGGCGCAAGGGACGCCAGAAGCCGGGATGCTCTGGATAAGGATGTTTTGTGGCTGCTTTTTCATCGATATCGATTCCAAATCCGGGGCCTTCCGCTACCTGCATGTAACCATTTTTCATGGTGGGAGCCCCGGGAAAAACCTCTCGCATGGCATCATTGAAATGGACGCTTTCCTGGATGCCGAAGTTATGGATGTTCAGGTCCAGGTGGGCATTGGCTGCATGTCCCACCGGGGAAAGGTCCCCGGGACCATGCCATGCCGTCCGCACCCCGAACCATTCCGCCAAAGTGGCCAACTTGCGGGCCGGTGTGAAGCCACCGATCTGGGTGATGTGGACCCGGATGAAGTCTATCAACCGATCGCTGATCAGGCCCATCCATTCATGCGGATTGTTGAAGAGTTCCCCCATCGCAATGGGAACGCTGGTCTGGGAGCGCAGGTATTTGAAATACCCGTTTTGTTCCGGTGCCAGGGGATCCTCAATGAAAAAAGGACGGTATGCTTCGAGAGCCTTCAGCAGGTTGATGGCCTCAATGGGCTGGATACGCTCGTGGATATCATGCAGCAACTCGACGGCCTCGCCACAAGTCGAGCGGATATGTTCGAACATCCTCGGGGTGGCCTTGAGGTATGGCAGGGAATCCATGTGTCCATCGGATGCCAGGCCAAATCCCTCCTTCCTGTAGTGGGGCTCTGTCGAAAGGTGGGAGGATCCATACCCTCCCAGCTGGATGCGTACATGTCGATACCCCTCCTCCATTTTTGATTTGACGCTGTCTTCCAGCTCCTTGAAATCCCGGCCGCTTGCGTGGGAATAGCAATCCACGGCAAACCGTGAACGCCCCCCCAGCAGTTGATAGACCGGCATGTTGGCGCGTTTACCCTTGATATCCCAAAGGGCCATGTCCAGTCCGCTCAGGGCATTGTTCAGGACGGGGCCGTTGCGCCAGTAGGAACTGGTGTAAGCATGTTGCCAGATGTCCTCGATGTCATCGACATCCCGGCCTTTGGCGAAAGGATCCAGGTATTCATTGACTGCGGTAACCACTGTCAAGGGCCGTTGGTTGTAGGTGGCACAGCCGAGCCCGTAGAGGCCGGGTTCGCTGGTTTCCACCTTGACGATGACCAGCCGGGCACTCATCGGACTGGTTGTGATGGCCCGCACCTTGGTGATCTTGAGTGGTTTCAGGCCCCTGGTGGCGGTTTCGTAGCGAGCTGCGCTTGCGTCTGGCGAGGTTTTGGAAAGACCGAGAGCACCCAGGGCACCCAGTCCGATTCCTTTCAATGCATTGCGTCTGTTCATATGGAATCCTGATGGTTTGGAGTTGGAAGCGTAGGCAATATACAGTTCAAGATGGGAATTGCATAGAAAATGAATGACAAAGCCTTGGTTCTCCCGTTAATTAGGTGCATCTATGCCGAAGCGATCGGATATCCACACAGTGTTGATTATTGGTGCAGGCCCGATCATTATCGGGCAGGCCTGCGAGTTTGATTATTCCGGAACACAGGCTTGCAAGGCCCTCAGGGAGGATGGATTCCGGGTGGTCCTCGTGAACTCCAATCCTGCGACCATCATGACCGATCCTGAGTTTGCGGATCGTACTTACATTGAACCGATCACCGCGGATTGCGTCGCAAAAATCATACGCCTTGAGAAGGAACTGATGCATACCACAGGTGCGAAGGGTAAACTGGTAATGCTTCCTACCCTCGGGGGACAGACAGCTCTGAATGTCGCCATGGACATGCATCGCAGTGGTGCCCTTGAAGAACTTGGTATTGAGTTGATCGGGGCTCAACCCGAGGCGATTGAGAAGGGGGAAGATCGGTTTGCCTTCAAGCAAGCCATGCAGAAGATAGGCCTTGATGTGCCGGTCAGCGGTGTTGCCCACAACTGGGAAGAGGCCAAAGCCATTGCCGAGGAGATCGGTTGTCTTCCCCTGATCATTCGCCCTGCTTACACCCTTGGCGGAACTGGTGGGGGGATTGCATACAATTGGGAGGAGTACGAGACTATTGCCAAAAGAGGCTGTGAACTCTCCCCGGTTTCCGAGATTCTGGTCGAGGAATCTCTTTTGGGATGGAAGGAGTTTGAAATGGAGGTCATGCGGGATCATGCCGACAACTGCGTGATTATCTGCAGTATCGAGAATCTTGACCCCATGGGGGTCCATACAGGGGATTCCATCACCGTGGCGCCAACACAGACCCTGAGTGACAAGGAATACCAGATCATGCGGGATGCCTCTTTTGCGGTCATACGGGAGATTGGAGTGGAGACGGGTGGTTCCAATGTCCAGTTCGCGGTCAATCCTGAAAACGGGCGGCTGGTGATCATCGAAATGAATCCCCGTGTTTCACGCTCCTCGGCACTCGCATCCAAGGCAACCGGTTTTCCGATCGCCAAGATTGCAGCCAAACTGGCTGTGGGCTACACGCTGGATGAAATACGCAATGATATCACGCAGGAGACGCCTGCGAGTTTTGAACCCACCATCGATTATGTGGTGACGAAAATCCCCCGTTTTGCCTTTGAAAAATTCCCTCAAGCCGATGCGACCCTGACGACACAGATGAAATCGGTCGGCGAGGCCATGGCGATAGGCAGGACTTTCAAGGAATCCCTTCAGAAATGTCTCCGTTCCATGGAGATCGGGCGTGCTGGGCTCGGGGGGGATGGTAAACCCTGGCGGATTGGTGACACAAGCTTTGGTGATCGTGATATCCTTCCGCGTGATGTAATCACGCGGAAGCTTCGTCTGCCGAATGCCGAGCGCATCTTCTTCATCCGGCATGCCTATCGTGCCGGGTTCACCATGGAGGAAATCCAAAAAATAACCATGATCGATCCCTGGTTTCTTGTGCAGATTCGAGAGATTGTGGAGATGGAGGAAGCTCTGGCCGAGATGGCCTAGCCGGGCTGACGTATTATCTGGCGGACCAGTGCCGCAGATCGCCCTCCCGGCGGGTAAGCCCGACCCGGTCAAGCCTTTCCAGCAAGGGAATGGCAATGCGTCGAGAAAC